>VFJJ01000121.1 GCA_009886115.1 Actinomycetota bacterium | reverse complement strand
GTGGTCGTGGTCGTGGTCGTGCTGGGGATGGTCGGCGCGAGGGTGGGCGACGGGGGCTGCTCGAGCGGGCGTTGGCGCCGATGCTCGTGAGCCTGCTCGTCGTCGTCGCCGCGCTCATCGTGCTCGTCGCCACCTCGCGTTCCGACCCCGACGAGGCGCGCTGGCTCCCGAACACGGTCGGGGGTTCGGTCGACGCAGCCCGGCTGGCGCTCGCCGACGCCGGCCTCGACCCGGCGAGCTCGGCGATCGAGTCGCAGTTCAGCCACGAGAAGGAGGGGACGGTCGTCGGCCAGCAACCCGACGCCGGGCTTCCGGTTTCGGGTGACACCTTGGTGACCCTCCTCGTCTCGGCCGGTCCCGAGATGACGGCCGTGCCCGAGCTGGGTGCGGTCGACGAGGCGACGGCCCGTTCCCTGCTGACCAGGGCGCGGCTCGCGGTGGGCGCGATCGTCAGCGAGCACAACGAGTTTCTCGGTGTCGGGCAGCTCATCTCCCAGACCCCCGCGGCTGGGGCCTCGCTCGAGGTGGGCTCGGTCGTCGACCTGGTGCTCAGCCTGGGGCCGACGCCCCGAACCGTCCCCCCCTTGGCGAACCTGACCGTCGACGAGGCCCGGGCCGCCATCGCGGCTGCCGATCTGGTGCTCTCGGAGCCCCCGGGCCAGGAGTACAGCGACACCGTCGAGATCGGTCGGGTCGTCCGGCAGGATCTCACCCCGGGCTCGCTCACCGATCGCGGCCACGTCGTCAACGTGATGGTGAGCCTCGGCCCCGAGCTGGTGCCCGTTCCCGAGCTCGCCGGGCTCACGGTCGAGGAAGCCACGAGTCGACTCCGGGCGCTGGGCCTCGACGTCGGGTCGGCCTTCAACTACTCGCCCGGCGGCGTGGTTCTGCAGTCCGATCCGACCCCCGGCACCGAGCTGCCCAAAGGCACCGAGATCGACCTGTTCATCCGCCGCTGAGCCGTGGCGCCGCCCGGTGGCCGAGGGCGTCGAGCCAAGGCGCACGGCACCTCGACCGAGCCGGGCTTCTCGAACTGGTCGGGTAGTTGTCGTGATCGGCGTCGGAACAGCGCACCGTCGACGCGCCCAGCCGATCCGAGCGTGCCGGCGGGGCCCGGCCCTGGGCCCGGCCCTGGGCCCGGCCCTCGGTCAGGCGATCGGTCAGGCGATCGGTGAGAGGCAGCCGTCGGCGTCGGGATCGTCGGCCCGGAGCGTGCCCGCCGGGTTCAGCGCGATCCGGGGTCGGCTCGTCACCGGGCTGCCGTCGGCGCTCAAACCCGGGAACTCGAAGAACACGCCCGTCGTGGGCCGATAGAGACCGACGGTCGCGGTGCCATCGCAGTTCCAGTCGGCCATGAGCACCTGGTCGCCGGGCCGACCCAGCCGCACCCGGCGGACGCCACCGGTGGTGTCGAGCACCTCGACGGTACCGTCGGCCCCGACCGTCGTTGCCCGGGTGGTCGGAGCTTGCGGAACCGGCCGCTGGCCCGGAGTGGCCGGAGCGGTCGGAGCCGCCGCAGCCGCCGGAGCGGCTGTGGTCGTCGGAGACCGGGGACCGGAAGCGGTTGCCGGGTGCTCGACGGGGCCCGTCGAGCCGGTCGGGAGTGCCGCCGCGACGGTCGAGGCCGACGCCTGAGAGGCCGCAGGCGCCCCGGCGATCGGGATGCCCGAGATCGTCGAGTCGACCGGGCCTACCGGGGCGCGTTCCTCGGCGGCGGACGGCGCAGCGTCGTCTCCCCCGCTCCCACGCAGGGCCGGCGCGGCGGCGATGGCGATGGCGATGGCGATGGTGGCCACAGCCACCAGAGCTGCCGCGGCGCCCATCCGGCTCCGGCGCCGCCATGACCGCTGGTCACGTCGTCGCGGCGGACCCGGTTCGTCGTCGACGACACGAGCTGCCCTCACGCGCATGGTCATGGTCGTGGCCGCCGAGGTCGGGGCGGGCGACCGGGGCGGCGCTGCCTGTGCCCCCGGGGTCCGTGCCGCCCGCGCCGTCGGCGCGCAGGCGGCCGACGGTGCCCCCGGCGCTGCCGACAGTGCCGAGAGCGCGGCGGCGGCCTCGAGGGCCCGACCGAGCTCGCCCGCGGTGGCGAAGCGCCGGGCGGGATCGGCGGCCAGGGCCCGGACGACGGTGCGGGTCACGATCTCCGGCGCCTCGGGTGCGTCGATCGTGAGGCGATCGACCAGCGAGACCCGGTCGGCCTTCGCTGCCGTGCTGAGCACATCCATCGGGGTTGCCTCCTCGAACGGCACCCGGCCGGTGAGGGCCTCGAAGCACAGCACTCCCAAGGCGTACACGTCGGAGCGCTCGTCGAGTGGGCGCCCGTCGAGCACCGCGGGGTCGAGGTACGCGACCGTTCCCGTGACCAGCTCCCTTCTCGCCCCGTCGCCGCGGCTCGGGCCGATCGCCCGTTCCCAACGGGCCGCTCCGAAGTCGGCGAGGTGAGGCCGCCCCTCGCGATCGAGCAGGACGTTCGCTGGCTTCACGTCGCCGTGCACGATCCGCAGCCGGTGTGCGGCCTCCAACGCATCGGCGACGGTCGCTGCGATGCTCACGACCTCGCTCCACGGGAGCCGCCGGTCGCGAGCGAGACGATCGGCGAGGGAGCCGCCGGGGACGTGCTCGAGGGCCAGCGCCACCCCGCCGGTCGCCGGATCGTCGACGATCTCGTGGAGAGTGACGATCCCGGGATGGGCGAGCGCGTGGAGCGCACCGAGCACGGCGGCCTCGCGCTCGAGGCTGTCCCGGGCCTCGGGAGCTGCGGCGCCGAAGGCCGCGACGGGGAGCCGCTTCAACGCCACCTCGAGACCGTCGCGCTGACGTCGGGCGAGCCAGACCTCGGCGGTGCCGCCCCGGCCGATCGGCGTGATGAGCTCGTAACCGGTGATCGGCGCGGCGCTCACGGGTGCGCCATCCCCATCGCCGTGTCGGGCGGACGGGGGCCCGACGGGGTGGTCGTCGTGCTCGCTGCGAGGCGGGCGATCGCCGCGAGCGGGGCGGCGCACTGGACGAGGTCGACGCCGCCGGGGCCGACGAGGTAGCCCCGACCCGGCGGAAACGGACCTGGCGCCCGGCGAGGAAGCCCCACCTGCCACAGCTCGCCATCGCGCTCGAGGGTGGGCCTGAGCACGATGCCGAGGCGGCTGCGCCGCACCTCCTTGGTCCAGTGGCCGTAGTCGGAGAGCAACAGCTCGGTCGCGCCGGCGGCGATCACGATCACCGCCCGGGTCCGGGAACGGACGAGCCGGCTCAGCGCACCTGTCGGATCGTCGACGGCGTCGGCGTCGTCGACCACGATCACACGTGGGTGCGGTGGCGGGCCCGTGTCGGTTTCGTCGACGTCTGCAGCCTCGGAGAGCTCGGCAGCGAGGGCCCCGAGGGCATCGGATCGACGCTCGTGGCCGGGGAACAGGCCACGCAACGGTGAGCTTCGCGGGCACACCACGGTCAGCTCGGCGCCGGGCCAGGTCTCCAGCGCTGCCCGGGCGAGGTGGGCGAGCACCCCGCTGCGACCCGAACGCGGAGGTCCGGCCACGAGCAGGTGGTCGCCATCGCGGATCGTCACGCCGACCGTTGCCAGCGTGGCCGACGACACGCCGACCGGCAGCCATCCCTCGGGCGCGGGGCCGGGAGCGGGTCCCGCCCGCACGTCGTGACCGATGATGGTCGTCGTGTCGATCACCTCGGGGAGCAGCCCGATCGCCGCCGGCCCATCGGTGGTGGTGGTGGTGGTCGTGGCCGTCGTGGAACCGGCCCGTCCTCGCCCTGGTTGCCGAAGCGCCCTGGGTGGCGGGGCGGCCGACGGACGGGCGATCTGGATCTCCAAGCCGGTGGCGACAGCGAACCCTCTGCCCGCTGGCAGGGCTCCCATGCCAGCCGGGTCGAGCCCTATCGCCAGGGCGTCGGTCCGGTCGGCGAGCCGCAGGCACCAGGTGTGGGCGAATGCGGCCGACACCGACAGGGACAGGGCGTGCGGGGTCTCGGCCGTGGCCACGATCGTGACGCCGAGCGCCGATCCGTCGGTGACGATCCGCAGCAGCGAGTCGTGCAGATCGAGTCGGCGATCGTCGACGAGCGCGGCCAGCAGGCCGGGGAGGTTGTCGACCAGCAGCACGAGACGCGGGCCTGTCGTCACGCCCGCGCGCCGTTCCTCGAGCTGGGACCGGAACCGGTGGACGAGCCGTTCGAGCCGTTCCCTCTCGCCGGCCGCGATGACGGCGCCGGTGATCGGGTAGGCGCCCGTCGCAGCCAGTGCACCCCCGCCGAAGTCGATGGCGTACATGTGGAGCCGGGCCGGGCATCTCGTGACGGCCAGGGCCTCGGCCACGCTTCGCAGCGTGGTGGACGTGCCCGAGCCGGGGGCTCCCACGACGAGGAGATGCCCGGTCTCGGGCGCCCAGCGCAGCGGGCGCAGGCATTGCGCATCGGGATCGTCGACGATGCCGAGCGTGACCGGCCCGTCGTCGCCGGTGTCGACCCCGTCGTGAGCCCACGGTTCGGCCGCCAGGTCGCCCAGGTTGATCTCGGCTGGGAGCGGGTCGGGCCAAGGCGCCGGCGACGTGCGCATGCCGGCCCGGGCGCTGGCGCGAACAGCCGCCGCGACGAGTCGGTCGAGGTCGGTCGGAGGCTCGGGATCGGGTGCGGCGCCGGGTGCGGC
>VFJJ01000064.1 GCA_009886115.1 Actinomycetota bacterium | reverse complement strand
CGCCGGTGCCTCGCCCTCGCCGTCGGCGATCCCGCCGACCGGCACCAGGTCTGTCGTCTCGGTCACCACGAGCTGGCCGACCATGCCCGCAGCCCGATGACCGCTGACGGCGCAAAAGAACGTGTAGGAGCCCGCAGGCAAGGCGATCGTGCTTTCTGCGGTGGCCCCGAGCCCAGCCTCGACCACCACGCCCTCGCCGACACCTTCGATCTGGATGTTGTGCGTGGCGTCGACCGACGTGAGCACGAAGTGCACGCCGGGAACCTCGGGGCTGACCTCGGCCTCGATCGCTTCCGGATCGAAGAAGAAGTTGGCGGCGCTGACCTCGAGCACAGCGGCGTAGGCGATGGCCGCCTCGCCACCCTCGCCGTGGGCGTTGGACTTGTCCCAGCTGATCGAGCCGGCGACGATCGAGCCGATGGCCGCGAACGCCAGCACGAACATGCCCGCCTGGGCCGAGAGCTTGGGACGGGTGGCCGCCCAGATCGCGACGAAGAGGATGACGAGCGCGATCGCCGACGAGATGTAGATCCCGACGCCGGCGCCGATGGCAATGAAGACCCGGGACAGGTTGATGATCACCGTCGCGATGAGGCCACCGGCGACGACCGTCAACAGCAGCGGGGAGAACACCCGCTCGCGCAGATACTGGTTGGTGTTCATCGTGTGGCCAGTTCCTCTCGGGTGGTCGGGGTCGTACCGAGGAACGCCCGCTCGATTGCGTCCCATTCGTCGGGCAGGTGGCCATCGCGGGCCCGGTGCTCACGGCGTTCCTCGTCGCCCTGCCAGGCGCAGAACAACGCGGTGATGATGACCCACAGCGACAGCCCCAGGCCCACCTTCATGAGCAGACCGGCGATCTGTTGATCGTCGAGCGCACTCCAGCCCCACAGCGACGGCGTGGTCTTGTAGTGGTCGAACAGGGGGATCTCGGCGAAGGTGATGAACGCCCCGGGAACCGTCGGCAGCACCGATTGCAGGAACAGGTACATGAGCTGGGTGGGTCGCGACAGGCGGGGCAGCTCGGGAAGCGGGCTGAGGACGGGCATCCACGTGATGATCCCGGCCACGAGCATCAGCTGGTGGACGAGGCCGTGCACGAGCATCCACCTGACCTGGATCTCGATGAACGGCGGTGCGTGCACGAGCACCAGCATCCCGGTGCCGATCACGAACGCCGGCAGCGCGCGTGTGACCCAGCGCACGATGCGGAACATCGCGCCGTGGCCGAGGGCAGCCCGCACCAGCCATCCGGGCGTGCCGATCAACAGCAACGGCGGCGTGATGAACATGAGCACGAGGTGCTGGCTCATGTGTGCGCTGAAGAGGTAGTTCTCGGCCAGGTCGTGCAGCGGCCACGACGTGACCAGCCACATCGAGATGAGCCCGGTGGCGAAGCAGGTGGCCTGGAACGTCGACACCGGCTGATCGGGGCGGGGTGCGTGGCGGGGGCCGAAGCGCCGCACTGCCCACAGGTACGTGCCTCCGAGCGCGACCACCAACACCACGATGTCGGGGTGCAGGTGGAACTCGGTGTACGGCGCCGGGGCACCGGCCAGCGTGGCGAGAAGGCTTCCCATGATGGAGGCGGAACTCCTCAGCCGCCCGCGGAGGTCGCCGGGGTCTCGGCCGTGGCTCCCGAGCCGCCGTCGCCCTCACCGGCGGGCGTCTCTTCGCCGCTCGTCTCCGACCTCACGCTGTCGCCCAGGTCGGCGTGCTCGGCCCGCAGGAGGATCGTGTACACGAACAGGGCCAGCAGGATCCCCAGGATGAAGAACCGTCGGAAGATCGGGTTGTCGAAGCGCAGGTGCATGAAGTACATGACGACCAGCACGAACTTCACGACCATGAAGAACAGCAACGAGGCCGTGCGCAGGCGCTCGTTCATGTCGGCATACGAGAGCCAGATCTCGATCCCGGTGAAGACGGCCAACACCACGCCGACGACGACGTACTTGCCGGGACCCGGGTGCGCGTGCGCCGGGTCGTGCTCGGACGCGTGATCGTCGCCCGCGCCAAGGGCCAGCCGCTCCGGCCGCTCGCCCACTTCGCTGTGTTCGACCGTCTGGGTCACTGCGCCCCTTCCCCGCTGGTTGCGCTGCTCCGTCACGCTCACCGGCCGGTACGGATCCCGGCTCGGGCGCCGTACCGGTTCGTCGATGCGCTCTCGGCTCTGTGATGAGCTATCGGCTACTTGATGAGATAGATGACGGTGAAGATGATGATCCACACGATGTCGACGAAGTGCCAGTACAGGCCGAAGATCTCGACCCCCTCGGCCCGTTGCGACGTCCACGGCGCCCCGCGGCGCTCGTCGACGAGGGAGGCCCCGGCCTGGCCCAGCAGCATCAGCACACCGATGGTGACGTGGGCCCCGTGGAAGCCGGTGAGGATGTAGAAGGCCGTCGCGGCAACGCTCGAGGACGGGCTCATGCCCTCACGAAGGAACTCGGTGAACTCGAAGACCTGGCAGGCCACGAACAGCATGCCGAGCGCCGCCGTGCAGACCAGCCAGACCCGCATGCGGCGGGGGTCGTTCTTCTGGATGGCCGACAGCGCCAGCACCATCGACAGCGAGCTCACGAGCAGGATGAACGAGGTCACCGATGTGAACGGGATGTCGAAGAGATCCTTCGGATAGGGCCCTGTCGCCGCCGGTCCGGTCCGGTTCTTGTAGAGCAGATATGACGAGATGAACGCGCCGAAGAACAGGCACTCAGAACCCAGGAACGCCCACATGGCGACCTTGTTGTTCGAGTAGCCCGTGCTCGAGGCGTGCTCGTCGTTGTGTGTGCTCACTGCCGACACGTCGGAACCCTTCATTCGCTGGCGGGCTCGAGCATCCAGCCCACCACGCCCCAGAACACGAAGATCGCCCCGGGGATCAGCCATCCCCAGTGGTTGATGAGGCCCCAGCCGATGAAGGGCAGGCCCAGCGCCAGCACGAACGGATGGTACGACGGGTTGGGCAGGTGGATGCCGTGCCCGTCGCCGTGGCCGCCGTCACCGTCGCCGTCGCCGTGGCCGCCGTGGTCGTCGCCATCGTGGGGACCGTCGCCCCCGTCGCCGGCCTCGTGGGACTTCTCGAGGGTCGTCGTGGGCGTCGTGGCACCCCCGTCGGATCCACCCGAGATGCGCCGTACCAGGAAGCCGTTCTCGTCCTCGGTGTACTTCCGATGCCAGAAGTCGTCACGGTTCTCGACCTGGGGCACGACGGCGAAGTTGTACTCGGGCGGCGGCGAGGAGATCGACCATTCGAGCGTGCGACCGTCCCAGGGGTCGTCGCCGGCGATCTCGCCCTTCTTCATGCCGATGGCCCAGATCCAGTTGCCCAGGAACACCACGAACGACAGGGCCAGGATCAGCGACCCGATGGTGGCCACCAGGTTCCAGTGCTCCCAGTTGTAACCCTCGGGATAGGTGTAGGTGCGGCGGGGCTGACCTTCGAGGCCGAGGATGTGCATGGGGCCGAACGTGAGGTTCGTGCCGATGAACATCAGCCAGAAGTTGAGCTTGCCGACACGCTCGTTGAGCATGCGGCCGAACATCTTCGGGAAGTAGAAGTACGCCCCGCCGATGAACGCCATCATGCCGCCACCGAAGAGCACGTAGTGGAAGTGGGCGACGATGTAATAGGTGTCGGTTTGTTGTCGGTCGCTGGCCGCGAAGGCGTGGGTGACACCCGAGAGGCCCCCGACGACGAACAGGCCGATGAAGGCGATCGAGAACATCATCGGGACCGTGAACTTGATCGCGCCACCCCACAGGGTGGCGATCCAGTTGAAGATCTTCACGCCCGTCGGCACGGCGATGAACATCGTCGACAGCGAGAACGCCGTGACCGCGACCGGTCCGAGGCCGGTGGCGAACATGTGGTGCGCCCAGACCCCCCAGCCCATGAAGCCGATCGCCACGCCCGCGAACACCACGAACGAGTAGCCGAAGAGCGGCTTGCGGGCGGCGGTGGGGAGGATCTCGGAGACGATGCCCATCCCGGGGAGGATCAGGATGTACACCTCGGGATGGCCGAAGATCCAGAACAGGTGCTGCCACAGCAGCGGATCACCGCCGTTGGCCGTGGTGAAGAAGCTCGTCCCGTACTGGCGGTCGACGAACATCTGGATCAGCGCCACGGTGATCACCGGCATGGCGAACAGCAGCAGGAACGAAATGACGGTGATCATCCAGGTGAACACCGGCATGCGCATGAGCCGCATCCCCGGGGCCCGCATGTTCACGATGGTCACGATGAAGTTGATGGCTCCGACGAGCGACCCGAGGCCGGTGAAGATCAGTCCCAGGGCCCAGAAGGTCTGACCGCTCCCCACGAACGGGGTGCCGGCCAGAGCGCTCCCGACCAGGTTGTCGCCCGTCGAGAGCGGGGCGTAGCCGAACCAGCCGCCCGATGCCATGCCCCCGAGGAAGATGCTGCTGTAGAGGAAGAGGCCTCCGGTGAGGAAGGCCCAGTACCCGAGGGCGTTGACCCGGGGGAAGGCGACGTCGCGGGCGCCGATCTGCAACGGCATGAGGTAGTTGCCGAAGCCGGCCGCCAGGGGCATGACCACGAGGAAGACCATGGTCGTGCCGTGCATCGTGAACGCCTGGTTGTACTGGCTGGCCGTGAGGATGGTGCCGTCGGGGGTGGCCAGCTGGAGGCGGATGAGGATCGCCTCGAGGCCGCCGATGCCCATGAACACCGCGGCGGTGACGATGTAGAGGATGCCGAGCTTCTTGTGGTCGACCGTGGTGAACCACGACAGCGCCCCGGTGGTGGCCTTGGGCCGGCGCAAGCTGGTGCGCGACGGGGACGCGACACTCGTGGCTGCCATCAGCGCACTCCCTCGTTCTCGGTCGTGGTCTCGGACTCGATCGTCGTCCCGTGCAGCCGGTGCTGGTGCTGCTGGTTCATGGGGAGACTCGGAGAGAGTGGGGACCGGCGGATCACGTGCGCGACTCCAGGTAGGCGACGAGGGCGTCGAGTTGCTGGCCGGTGAGCGTGCCCGCGTAGTCGCGCATGGTGGCGCCGGGCTTCTCGCCGGGTGCGTTGGCGATCCAGGCTTGGAGCTGGGCGGCGCCCTCGGGCGTGCCCCAGGCGAAGTCGAAGATGGCTCCGGCGTAGAGGTCGCGGCTGGCCACGTGGGTGAGGTTGGGACCGAGGCGCTCGCCGTCGAATCCCGCCGCGGCGTGACAGCCGGCGCAGCCGAGCTCGGCGAAGACCGCCTCGCCCTCGAGGGCCAGACCGGTGGGCGCCACCGGCGGGGCCATCTGGGCCTCGACCCAGGCCTGGTACCCGGCCTCGTCGTAGGCGATGGCGACGGCGCGCATGTTCGCGTGAGAGAGGCCGCACAGCTCGGCGCACTGGCCGAGGTAGCGACCGGGCTCGTCGGCCGCCATGAGCATCCGGACCTCGCGGCCGGGAACGGCGTCCTGCTTGCCGGCGAGCGACGGGATCCAGAACGAGTGGATGACGTCGATCGAGGTGACGTAGAGCGCCACGTCGCGCTCGGTGGGGATCACGAGCTCGTTGGCCGTGGCGAAGAGCACCTCGGGCGTGTGGTCGTCGGTGGGTTCGGAGTCGAGGTACTGGTACTCCCACCAGTACTGGTGCCCGACCACCTTGACGTGCACGGCGTTCGAGGCCGGGTCGTCGGCCAGCTCGAAGATGGATTTCACCGAGGGGACGGCCAGGATCGCCAGCAGGATGGCCGGAGCGATGGTCCAGCCGATCTCCATGGCGGTGTTGCCGTGGACCTGCTTGGGGTTCTCGTTGCCGGGCCGGTGCCGGAACTTGATCATCGCCACGATGAGCACCAGGAACACGAGCACGCCGATGACGGCGGCGATCCAGAAGGCCAGCTCCCAGATGTTGTCGGCCGTCTCGGCGTACTTGCCCTTGGGCTTCAGCGTGTTCTGACCGTTGTCGTTCGAGCTGCAGCCAGCGAGGAGCACGAGCAGCGCACCGACGGTGGGGATCGACCAGCGCCGGTGCCGCCGCGCTGACGAACCCGGTGCGGCTGCCGATGCGGATGCCGGTCCCGACACCGATACCGGTCCCGACGGAACGCTCGAACGGAGTCGGGCACCGGGCTTCGATGCGCTCCGGCGCTCTTCGCGAGCTGTTCTCACCTGCCCCCTCGTTCGTCGGTCGGATCGGCCGGGCCGGCCCGACACGCCTTGAGCTCCCTGGGAACCTCGAACCCCACGGATTCAGCGTTCGCCCACGCTAATCCCGGACGAAACGCTCCCGTGGTATTGCTCGTGCATCCGTTCACAAGCCGGCATAGAACGCACTGCCGAAGCGGCCGCATGCTACCGGTGATCCCCGGCTTCCGAGCAACTCTGTCGATCTGTCGAACTCTCGAGAACCGACGCTCACAACCCCAGCCGATCGAGGACCAGCGGGCGGCGTTGCCAGTTCTTCTCGACCTTCACCACCGTGTCGAGGTGCACCTCGACCCCGAGCAGGCCCGAGAGCTCCTGACGGGCGCTGATGCCCACCTGCTTGAGCACCGCTCCCCCCTTGCCGATCACGATCCCCTTCTGCGACTGGCGCTCGACCCGGATGACGACCCGCATGCCGAGCGAACCGTCGTCGTGCTCCTCGATGTCGTCGACACTCACGACGATCGAATGCGGCACCTCGTCGTGGGTGACCGCCAGAAGCTTCTCGCGCACGATCTCGGCGGCGAGGAAGGCCTCGGGCTGGTCGGTGATCATGCCGTCGGGGTAGTACTGGGGTCCGGGCTCGAGCCGACGGACGAGCTCGGACACGAGCGTGTCGACCCCGGCGCCGGTGCGCGCCGAGATCGGAACGAACGCCGCGAAGTCGCCCAGCTTGTCGGCCGCGGCCGAGAGGCAGCCCAGGACGACCTCGGGCTTGAGGCCGTCGCACTTGTTGACGACCAGCAGGCGACGCTCGGGCGCCACCGCCGAGAGCGCTCCGGCGATGAACTCGTCGCCCGTGCCGATCGGGGCGTTGCCCTCGACGAGCAGGCACACCAGGTCGACCTGGTCCAGGGCGTCGTACGAGGTGCGGTTGGTGCGCTCGCCCAAGGTGGTGCGGGGCTTGTGGATCCCCGGGGTGTCGAGGAACACCACCTGCGCGTCAGCCGTGGTCAGCACGCCGCGGATCTGGTTGCGGGTGGTCTGCGGCCGGTCGGAGACGATCGCCACCTTCGAGCCGACGATCCGGTTCACCAGGCTCGACTTGCCCACGTTGGGCCGGCCGACGAGCGCCACGAACCCCGAGCGGAAGCCCGACCCGTCGCCCTGGATGCCCACGGGAACCGCCCCCACCTCAGCCACGGTCGGCGGTCTCGATCGCCGGTTCGAGCCGGGTGAGGATGATGCGCTCGATCCGTCGGCCCTGCATGCGGTCGACCTGGAAGCGCAGCTTCTCGTAGACCTCGGCGTCGCCTACGCGGGGGACCTCCCCGGCCAGGTGCAGCACGAATCCGCCGATGGTGTCCCACTCGTCGTCGGGGAGGTCGAGGCCCAGGGCGTCGTTGACCTCGTCGATGGTGGTCCGGCCGGCGATCGACCAGCGTCCGTCGGCGATCACCTCGACGAAGGTCTCGTGGTCGTCGTACTCGTCGGCGATCTCGCCCACGAGCTCCTCGAGCACGTCCTCGAGGGTGATGAGCCCGGCAATGCCACCGTGCTCGTCGACGGCGACGGCCATGTGCTGCTTGCGGGTGCGCATCTCGCCGAGCAGCTCGGCGACGCGCTTGGTCTCGGGCACGAAGAACGCCGGGCGCGCCACGGTGAGGACGGGATCGTCGCCGCGTGCATCGCGCGCAGCCACCACGAGATCCTTCAGGTGCACGATGCCCACGATCCGGTCGAGGGTCCCCTCGAAGCACGGCATCCGGGAATACCCCGCGTCGATCACGAGATCGAGGGCCTCGCTCACGGTGCGATCGACGGGGAGCGCGTCCATGTCGGTGCGGGGAACCATGGCCTCGTGCACAACGGTGTCGCCGAACTCGGTGACCGAGTGCAGCAACCGTTCCTCGGCGACCTCTGCGGTGTGATCGCCGATCTCGTCACGGTCGGTGTCGGGCGTGTCGCCCTGGTCGAATGCCCCGCCCGAGAGCCCCCGCCGGCCCAGGACGGCGGCAGCCGTGAGCGACAGCATCCGGCTGACGATCCGCACGGGCAGGAACCGCACCACGCCGTGGACGATCGGCGCCAGGCGCAGCGCGACGACCTCGAGGGAGCGCTCGGCCAGCGTGGCCGGCACAACCGCGCCGAGCACGTACTGGGCCACGACGGCGATCGCCACGGCGATGACCGCCACCCAACCGCCTCCGTGACGCTCACCGAAGGCGGCGGCGAGGCCACCCGTCCCGACGATCGTCGCCCACCACAGGAGGTGCACCGACGCGATGGGGCGACCGGGGTGCTCGAGCAGCGAGACGAGGCGGCGCGCGCCCCGACGGCCCTCGGCTTCCATGGCCATGGCCCGGGCGCGGCTGGCCTCGCGCAAGACGGTTGCTGCCATCGCCAGGACGGCCGAGGCGAGCAACGCCACGGCCACGGCCGAGATCACCAGGAGATCGGCAGGCTCCACGGCTCAGCCGACCCCGCGTTCGGGCCCGGGCTCGCCGTGAACGGACGCCGGCTCGGGCCCGTCGACGGCGCCAGCAGTTTCGACCACTCCGGGCTCATCGGCCGCTTCGGCACCGTCGGCCGCTTCGGCACCGTCGAAGACCCGCCAACGATCGAGGTGCCACTGCTGGCGCTGCTCCATCTGGACGCGCTCGACGTCCTCCTCATGGTCGTACTTGAGGAGGTGGAGCACGCCGTGCACGACGAGCAGGGCCAGCTCCTCGTCGAGGCTCACCGCCCGCTCCTGCGCCTGGCGCAGCGCAACCGAAGGGCACAGGACCACGTCGCCGAGCAGGATCGGGATGTCGGGCGATGGCGGCGGCCCACCCGGTCCGCGCCCGCCCTGGTCGGGCTGACGGCCCCGCTCGACCAGATCGTCGTCGATCGGGAACGAGAGCACGTCGGTGGGGCCCTCACCGTCGAGGAACCGGGCATTGAGATCGGCGATGGTGAGCTCGTCGACGAACATCACCGAAACCTGGGAATTCGACAACACGGTGGGCGAGAGCTCGGCCTCGAGCACCGCTCGGGCGAGCGTGCCCCAGCGCATCGGGTCGACAGCGACGTCGGACTGCTCGTCGGCCAGGAACACCTCGACGCCGTCGATCGTCGAGCCGATCGGGGCCATCAGGCCCATGGGCCCCATCGGGCCCGCGGGACCGACCGGACCGCCGGCGGCTGCCGGCCCCGTGGGGCGGGCCGGCCCGCTCGAACGCCCGTCGCTCATCGGGGCCGCGCCTGCTCGGCGGCCTCGGCCTGGCTCTTGGCCAGCTCGAAACGGTCGTACGCGTTCACGATGTCCTGCACGATCCGATGGCGCACGATGTCGCGGCTGTCGAGCTCGACGAACGCGACCCCGTCGATCGGGCCGAGCACCTTGCGCACGTGGAGCAGGCCGGAGCGGCCTCGCCCGTCGGCCAGGTCGATCTGCGACGTGTCGCCGGTGACGACGACCTTCGAGCCGAAGCCCAGCCGGGTGAGGAACATCTTCATCTGCTCGGCCGTGGTGTTCTGGGCCTCGTCGAGGATGATGAACGAGTCGTTGAGCGTGCGCCCCCGCATGTAGGCGAGCGGGGCCACCTCGATGGTCCCTTTCTCGAGGAGGCGCTGCCCGACCTCGGGCCCCACCATGTCGAACATGGCGTCGTAGAGCGGGCGCAGGTACGGGTCGACCTTGGCCAGCAAGTCGCCGGGCAGGAACCCGAGGCGCTCGCCGGCCTCGACGGCCGGGCGGGTGAGCACGATCCGGTTGTATTCCTTGTTCTGCAGCGCCTGGACGGCGAGCGCGACCGCCAGGTAGGTCTTGCCCGTGCCCGCCGGCCCGATGCCGAACGTGACGATGTTCGCCCGGATGGCCTCGACGTAGCGCTTCTGGCCCGCGGTCTTGGGGCGGACGGTCTTGCGCCCCCGCACCACCGCCTCACCGAGCACCTGGCTCGGCCGGTCGTTGTCTCTGACCATGACGATCGAGCGGCGCACGACCTCCGTGTCGAGCGTCTGGCCCTGCTCCAGCAACGTGACGAACTCCTGGAAGAGATGGCCGACCTGCTCGGTGTCGGCCAGGTGACCACTGATGGTGATCTCGTTGCCCCGCACCAGGATGCGGACCGGGAAGGCCGACTCGACAACGCGCAGCAACTCGTCGCCCTGCCCCAGCAGCCCGAGCATCAAGTGGTTCCCGGGCACGATCATCGTCACCGACGAGGGCGGGAGATCGGCGGGAAGCGTCGGCACGCTCAAGGTGGCTGATGGACCGTCTAGCCCGGCGGCCATAGCAGCCTCCTGGCGCCGAGCACATGGAAGTGGAGATGGGGCACGCTCATCCCGCCGTTGGTACCCACGTTGGCGACGACCCGGTACCCAGGCTCCCCCACCCCGTCGGCCCCAGCCAGACCCTCGAGCGACGCGACCTGACGAATCGACGCGAACAGCTCGCCGACGAGTCCATCCGAGTCGTCGCCGAGCGCGTGCGCATGGGCCACGTGCACCTTGGGGATCACCAACACGTGCACCGGCGCCTGCGGGTTCACGTCTCGGAAGGCCAACGTGGTCGGGGTCTCGTGAACCCGTTCGGATGCGATCTCTCCCGCCACGATCCGACAGAACAGGCAGGGTGATCCGTTCTGGCCCGGTGCGCTCATCGAGGCCCAGCGTATTCGACGCCGGGACGGCTCATGTCGAGCAGCTCCGCGAATTCTCGCTGTGACCGGTCGTCGCCGGGATGATCGACCAGCACGCCGGCCACCCCGTCGGCGGTGATCGTCGCCTCCTCAGCCACGACCCGCACGAGCCGTCCGATCAACCCGGCGGGGCCCGGTGCGTCGACCCGCACGAAGTTCCCGGTCGTTCCGCGCAGCGTGGGCGCGGTAGGACCCGGTCGGGCCTCCTCGACGAGCACCTCGAGGGGGCCGCGTCGACACTGGTCGGCCACGAACTCGAGGCGCATCCGGTCGCCGAGAAGCCGCAGCGCAGCAGCCCGTCGCCTGACCACGGCGTCGGGGACCTGGCCGTCCATGGTCGACGCCGGAGTGCCGTCGCGTCCCGAGAACCGGAAGACGTGGAGCTTGGCGTACCGGAGGCGCTCGATCAGGGCGACCGTCTCGGCAAACTCGGCGTCGGTCTCGCCCGGGAAGCCCACGAGCACGTCGGTCGTGAGCGCCAGCCCCGGAACCTCGCTCAGGGCCCGCTCGGCCACGGCGACGTGGCGATCGAGCGAACCCGGACGACGCATGCGAGCGAAGACCGCGGGGCTGCCCGACTGCAACGGGAGATGCAGGTGCGGCGCCAGGCGGGGCTCGTCGCGCATCAGGTCGATGACGGCATCGGGGAGATGCGCGGCCTCGATCGACGAGAGCCGGACCCGCACGATCCCGTCGACGGCGAGCAGGCGCTCGAGCAGCTCAGCCAACGGCCCGCGGGAACCCGAGGCACCCGTGGCACAGGACGAGCCCTGGTCGGCGCCGTAGCGGGCGAGGTGCACGCCGGTGACGACGATCTCGCCGGCCCCTCGAGCCACCAGGTCGCCGGCCCGGGCGACGATCTCATCGGCGTCGACCGAGTCGAGGCCGCCGCGGGTGGCCGGCACGATGCAGAACGTGCAGGCCTCGTCGCAGCCGGTCTGGACCTTGAGCGAGGTACGAGCCTCGGCGCGACGGGGAGCCAGCACGACCGGCTCCCCGTCGATGGGCGACGACACGAGCCCGGCGAGGCGCTCGGCCAGGATCGCCTTGTCCTTGTTGGCGACGACGAGATCGACCCCCGGGATGGCCGCCACGGCCGCAGGCTCGGCCACGGCGTAGCACCCGGTGACCACCACGGTGGCGTCGGGATGCTGTCGAACCGCCCGGTTGATGAGCTGACGCGACGAACGGGTCGACTCACGGGTGACGGTGCAGGTGTTGACCACGACGACGTCGGCGGGAGCGACGCCGTCGGGGCCGGGACGACCGGCGATCTGGAAGCCCTGGCGTGCCAAGGCGTCGAGGATCTCCTCGGACTCGGCCTGGTTGAGCCGACATCCGAGCGTGTGCAACGCGACGGAGCGAGCCGTCACACCGCCATCGCTCGAAGGCCCAAGGTGTCGAGGCGGTTCGCCAGCTCCTCGGGACTCGAACCCAGGGCCCAGGCCAGGATCCGGAGATCGTCGGAACGGATCGTCATGACCCGCCCGTTGAAGTCCTGCCGGGCGAGCGCCACGCGGTCGACGTAGCGGGCGATGAAACGGACCTCGTCGCCATCGGCCTCGCGCAAACGAACGAGGTCGAGGGTGAAGCCCTGGCTGAGGTCGATGCGACGGGGCTCGGTGAGGTCGATGTCTTCAGCTCGCGGGAGCAGTTGCTCGGCCGGGACACCGTAGACGTGGGCCAGCCGGAGCAGCCGCGGGACCGAGATGGCACGCTCGCCACGTTCGTAGGCTCCGAGGACCGAAGCCTTGAACTCCTGACCGGACATCGCCTCGACATCTTGCAACGACAGGCGCTTCTGCCGACGGATCGCTCGGAGACGCTCCCCGACGTAGATCCCGCCCGCATTCTCGTGCTCTTCGTCGCTCATAGCCACCTCGTACCTTCCCCCATGTGCCCCTCCCCCGACGCAGGACCTCTGTGACGTCCTGAGACTGCTTGTCACGAGCGAGTATTCCCGCGCCCGACCATTCCGGTCGAAATCACGCACTGTTGTAGTACCGCGCGCGTTGTGCGGTCAAGCATGCTGCCACCGCGAGCGCCGCAGTCTCAGCTCGGAGGACGTGATCGCCGAGGCTGACGACCGTAATGTCGCTCAGTAACCCCTTCTCAGCGGCGCTGAAACCTCCCTCGGGACCCACGATCACCACCAACCCGTGGGCCTCGTGGACGGACAGGTCGACATCGAGCACCGATGCGCCCGCCCGGTCCGCGACGATGAGCCCCGGCTCCGTCAACAGCTCGGCGATCGACGTCAGCTCGGCGACCTCGGGGACCCGGGCCCGGCGGCACTGCTCGCAGGCTTCTCGGGCGACGCGTCGCAGCCGGACGAGCGCTGCCGCGGCGTGGCGCTCGTCCCAACGGACGACGCTGCGATCGGTGGCGACGGGGACGATCCGATCGACGCCGAGCTCGGTGAGCTTCTGGACGACCAGCTCGGGCTTGTCGCGTTTGGTGAGTGAGAACGCCACCGTGATCGCGGGCCGCGGCGGGGGCTCGGCCTCGAGGTCGCCGTCGGAGGCCAGCGTGACGGTGCCTTCACCGAGATCGGCCACCCGGTACGGTCGCCACCGCCCCGTGCCGTCGGCGACCGTGACCACCTCGCCGATCCGCAACCGCAGCACACGACGGAGATGGTGACCGGCGTCGCCGTCGATCATGACCTGGGGAGCGACCGTCGTCCACACGACGTGCGCCGCGGCGGCCACGTCGGCCGGGAACCTGGGCGGACGGTGACCGTCCGGCGTTCGATCCATCAGCTCGCCCCGCTCTCCGCCGGCCTCGCCCGCAGGGTGCCGAAGGGTCGCCCCTACTCCTGTCAACGCCGACTCCTGTCAACGCCGAGTCCTCGGACGCCGGCTCCTTGAACGCCGACGAGCCGACTACTTGAACGCCGACTTGAGCTTGGAGAGCAGACCGTGGTCGGCCGGGGCGACGTCGTCGCCGCGCAGCTCGGCCAGGCGTCGCACGAGGTCTTCCTCCTCGGCGCCGAGCTTCTCGGGGATGACGACGTCGACGTGGACGACGAGATCGCCGCGTCCGCGCCCCTGGAGCTGGGTGGCGCCGCGGCCCCTGAGCCTGAACACCCGTCCCGGTTGCGTGCCCCCCGGGATCGTGAGCTCCTCGGGACCGTCGAGGGTCTCGAGCGTGATCTTGGCGCCGAGGGCCGCCTGGGTCATGGCGATCTCGAGCCTGCTCACCAGATCGTCGCCTTCACGGGAGTAGAGCTCGTGCGGGGCCACGCGGATGCGGAGGTACAGATCGCCCGCCACGCCGCCTCGCGGTGCGGCTGGACCGTTGCGGGTGCTGCGCAGGCGCTGCCCGTTGTCGATCCCCGCAGGGATCTGGATGTCGCGGCGACGGAGCCCCTGGACGCGACCGTCGCCCCGACACTCCGTGCAGGGGTTCTGCACGGTCTTGCCGAGACCACCGCAGTCGCTGCACGCCCGAGCGGTCACCATCTGGCCGAGCAGGGTCCGCCTGACCTGGCGGACCTGGCCCTCGCCGTTGCAGGTGTGGCACATGCTGGGATGCGTGCCCGGCTCGCAGCCGCTGCCGTCGCAGCGCCCGCACTCGACGGGCATCCTGACCTCGATGGTGCGGGTGACGCCGAACACCGCTTCCTCGAGGGTCAGCTCGAGCTCCATCTCGGCGTCTTGCCCGCGGGGCGGACCGGCCTGGCCGCGTTGACCGCCGAAGGGATCGTTCCCGCCGAAGAACACGTCGAAGATGTCGCCGAGCCCGCCGCCGAAGGGGTCGGAGCCGCCGGAGCCGGGCCCCCCCTCGCCGAACATGTCGTAACGCCGACGCTTCTCGGGATCGCTCAACGTCTCGTACGCGACCGCGATCTCCTTGAACCGAGCCTCGGCCGTGGGATCGTCGCCTGCGACATCGGGATGGAACTGGCGGGCCATCGTGCGATACGCGCGCTTGATCTCGTCGTTGGGGGCGTCGCGATCGACCCCGAGGAGTTCGTAGTAGTCAGCCATGGAAGCCCCGAGATTACCGGCCCCGACCCGTCGGTCGATCAGCGAGGCCTCGACGACGCACAAGAGCCCCAGGTAGCCGACGCGGCGTGAGCCTGCCGTACTCCCTGGGGCTCTCGATGCGGAGGGCGTCCCGGAGGACGAGCCCAGACCGAAGACCGCCTCGCGCACGCGCCCTCGGACAGGTCCGGCACGGCATCTCGCGACACCACAGCCCAGTCCACCCTCGGGTCGCACCCGACACAGCTCGGTCGACCCGGCCCGATGCCCGGAACCCCTGACCCTGCTTCACCGTTTCGGCTCTCGCCGGATCGGCTCCGCTCATTCTTGGGATCCGGGACCGTTGCCGTGCCCCGTGCGCCGCACACTGCTCGATCGACACAAAGAGGTCAAGGGGAATTCGCGAAATCCTCAGGTTGTCCTCAGAGTTTCTCGGTCGTCCCCAAGGTTTCCACCGGTTTCCCACAGCGTTGTCCACCGCGAGGCGAGGGCGAGCCGGCTGCGTCGGTCTCCGTACGTTGGCTGACCGGTCGGGCTCAGCGTGAGAGGTGGCGGCCCAGCCGCTGCGACACGACGGCCACGGCCGAGATGGCCTGCGGGTAGTTCATGCGCGTCGGGCCGAGCACGCCCACCATGCCCGCCTGCTCGCCCTCGATCTCGTACGGGGCGAGCACAACGGAGCACTCGCGTAGCTCGGCGAGGTCGTTCTCGGCTCCGATGCGGACGGTCAGGCCGGCATCGATGAGGTCGCGCACCAGCGTGACCACCACGTACTGGCGCTCGAGCATCTCGAGCACACGCGAGACCGTGTCGGCGGCGGTGAAATCCGGGCGCTCGGCGGCGATGCGCGAGGCGCCTCCCACATAGACCGGCTCGCCGGCGTCGCGGGCGTGCTGCGACAGGGCCTCGGCGATCCTGGTGACGAGCAGGTCGGCCTCGGCGTCGCCCGTCGAGCTGACGGCGGCCCGGCGCCCCGAGGCGGTCGCGGGTGCGGTGTCAGCCTCGGTCGCCGCGGGAGCGGGCGGGAGGATCTCGATCTCGGAGAGGACCCCACCGGTGAGGAGCGCATCGAGCGCCCGGGCCGCCGTGGCCACCGTGGCGTCGCTGAGAGGCTCGGCGACGTCGACGGCTGCCTTCTCGACCGCCCCGTTCGAGAGGACGACGACGGCGAGGACGACGTGCGCTGTGAGCGGCACGAGCTGCACCGAGCGGACACGCGCCTTCTCGGCTTGGGGCCCGATGACGACCGCCGTGTGATCGGTGATGCGCGACAGGAGCAGCGACGTCTCGTGGAGCGTGTCCTCGAGCGCCCGTTGCGCCCGGGCGAAGAAGCCGGCGACCTCTTCGAACTGCGGGACCATCGCGGGATCGGGTGTGCCGAGCTGGTCGACGAAGAACCGGTAGCCCTTGTCGGTGGGCACGCGCCCGGCGCTGGTGTGGGGCTGCACGAGGTAGCCGTCGCGTTCGAGGACGGTCATGTCGTTGCGGACCGTCGCGCTCGACACGCCCAACGTTCGCGTCCGGGCGATGTGTTGGGACGCCACGGGCTGTGCGGTCGCGATGTACTCCTCCACGATCGCCTTGAGGATCGACGCCTTACGGGCGTCCATGGCGCGTGGTTCGGCCGCAGTTCGATCGTTGAACCAGTTGAGATCATCCATCGGGACTCCGGTCGGTTGATCCGACGGGACGGTGAGTCTACCGGCCGGCGCTCTGACCCCCTGGGGAGGGGCTGCTGGCGTGTGCGCTCATCAGTGACGCGGTGATCTCGTTGGCGAGGAGCCGACCGGAGCGGGTGAGCGTCAGTCGACGGTCGTCGAGCACGACCAGACCGGCATCTCGATAGGTGCTCAGCAGGGCCGCCACGGCGGGCGAGCGAGGGTCGTCGAGCAGGGCGCCGACGCTCGTGCGCAGCGCCAGGGTCAGGCGCTCCTCGCGGGTGCGGAGGTCGTCGAGGCGTTCGTTCCCCGCCTCGGGGAGATCGCCCCGCTCGACGGTGTCGATGTACCGCTCGGGGGTCCGATGGGTCCACCACCGGCGTCCCTCGGTGTGGCCGTGCGCCGCGCAGCCGATCCCCAGATACTCGCCCTGCTCCCAGTAGAGCTGGTTGTGCCGGCAGGCGTGGCCCCGACGGGCCCAGTTCGAGATCTCGTAGCTCTCCAGCCCGGCCGCGACGAGCAGATCGTCGCCGAGGACGTACTTGTCGGCCTGGTCGTCGTCGTCGGGTCCGTCGATCTCGTGCAGCCGGATGCGGCGATCGAGCGGCGTGCCCGGCTCGACCGTGAGGCCGTACGCGCTCACGTGGGGCGGATCGAGCGTGAGGATGCCCGACACGGTCGACTCCCAGTCGGCGAGGGACTCGCCGTGAGCGCCGTAGATCAGGTCGAGGTTGAACGTCTCGAACCCGACGGCCCGGGCCGCGGAAACGGCGTTCTCGACGTTGGCCCGGTCGTGGGTGCGCCCGAGCGAGACCAGCACGTGGGGCACGAGCGACTGGACGCCGAAGCTGAGGCGGTTCACGCCCGCCCGCCGGTAGACGCCGAGCTTGGCCTCGTCGACCGTGTCGGGATTGCACTCGACGGAGACCTCGGCGTCGGGCGCCCGGGGAATGGCGTCGAGGATCCGCACGAGCAACTCCGCGGGCAGCAGCGACGGTGTGCCTCCCCCGAAGAAGACGCTCGTGGCGACCGGCGGCGGATCGCCGAACGTGCCGTCGATGCGGTGCGCCAGGTCGCTCACGCAGGCGTCGACATAGCGCTCCATGAGGTGCGCCCGATCGGTCCAGGTCGCGAAGTCGCAGTAGTCGCACCGCCGGGCGCAGAACGGGACATGGACGTACACACCGAAGCTCATCGCCCGGTTCCACCCGTCTCCCGGCCGTTCCGGCACCGGCCGAGCCTGACCCTCGCGTGCTCGCTCACGAGCCATGTTGGCCGCCATCGAGGACTTCACCGGGATCGGCGCGTACCCTGGCGGCAGCACATCACGACAGGAGCTCCCGTTGGCCGTCATCGACGTCGCCGGCTACGTCGCCGACATGAAGGATCACGTCACCGAGCACGGCTTCCACGTCCATGACGAACGCCACTTCCTCGAGACGTATTCGCTCCGCCAGGTTTGGGAGGTCGACCTCCACCCCGACAGCGCCTGTGAGGGCCCGGTCGACCTGCACCTCGCCCTCGAGGTCGATCCGCGGGTGCTGCTGTCGTTCGAGGACGCCGTGCTGGCCCTGCCCGACGACGATTTCCCCTCGGACGAGTTCTACTTCCCGCTCACGTTCACCTGGGCCCTCCCGCCGCTGCAGTCGGGTCCCGACCTGCTCGTGGTGGCCACCGAGCTCGCCGGCCTCGGGGGCCCCGAGCTGCCGCTGGAGGTCTCGGCCATCGACTCCTTCCCGTCGGTCACCGACGCCTCCGAGCGGTCGCTCACCGTCGTCGCCCGCCAACAGGTGTCGCTGGTGCGGGTACTGCGAGGCGAGGAGCAGCACTGCTCCACCCTCGACCGCTGTCTGACGGTCTCGCAGTACCTCCTCGATCACGCCGACGGGTGGGCCTGATCCGGTCTGGTCGCCTCTGGGCGCCGATCCATTGTCACGGGTGAGCCGGTGCGCACGTCGGGGGATGGGAGCGGTGGAGGGGCCATGAGCGCGCTCGACGGGTTCGCGCCGGCGGTCAGGAGCTGGTTCGAGCGGTCGTTCGCCCGGCCGACCGAGGCCCAGGCCGGGGCCTGGCCGGCCATCTCGTCGGGGCAGCACACGCTGGTGCTGGCGCCGACCGGCTCGGGCAAGACGCTGGCGGCGTTCCTCTGGGGGCTCAACCGGATCGCCACAGATCCGGTCCCCGCTCGCGAGCTGCGCACGCGGTTGCTGTACGTCTCACCCCTGCGGGCTCTGGCCGTCGACATCGAGAAGAACCTGCGGGCGCCGCTGCAGGGCATCCGGCTGGCCGCGGAACGGTTGGGGACCCCGCTGCACGAGCCGACGGTGGGGATGCGCAGCGGGGACACGTCGTCACGCGATCGTCGGACCCTGATCAAGCAGCCTCCCGACATCCTCATCACCACCCCCGAAAGTCTCTACCTCATGTTGACGTCGAGCGCGCGCGACACGCTCCGTGGCGTCCGATGGATCATCGTCGACGAGATCCATGCCATGGCAGCCACGAAACGTGGGTCCCACCTGGCGCTGAGCCTGGAGCGGCTCGAGGCCATCACGGACACGCCAGCCCAGCGCATCGGGCTGTCAGCCACCCAGCGACCCCTCGACGAGATCGCCCGGTTCCTCGCCGGCTTCGAACGGCCGGGTGTGGCGCGCCCCGTCACGATCGTCGACGCCGGCATCTCCAAGACGCTCGATCTCGAGGTGATCGTCCCCGTCGAGGATCTCGCCGCCCTGGGCCAGATCCTGCCCGCCGGCGGCTCCGGCGGTCCGGGCCCGTTCACCGACGGCGGCTTCCGGTCGGGACCGGCGGCCGGCGGGCCCCGGGGGCCCGAGCGGGCGTCGATCTGGCCGGCTGTGCACCCCCGCATCCTGGAGCTCATCACCCAGCACCGCTCCACGATCGTGTTCGTGAACGCCCGTCGTCTCGCCGAGCGTCTCGCCAGTCGCCTCAACGAGCTCGCCGGTGAGGAGCTCGTGCGAGCGCATCACGGCTCACTGGCGCGCGAGCAACGGCTGCTGATCGAGGACGAGCTCAAGGCGGGCCGGCTCCGGGCCATCGTCGCCACCAGCTCGCTGGAGCTGGGCATCGACATGGGCGCCGTCGACCTCGTGATCCAGGTTGCATCGCCGGGCTCGGTGGCCCGGGGCCTCCAGCGGGTCGGTCGGGCCGGGCACCAGGTGGGCGAGCCCAGCCGGGGCCGGATCTTCCCCAAGTACCGGGGCGACCTGCTCGAAGCCGCCGTCATCGTGTCGCGGATGCGCACCGGCGCCATCGAATCGACGCACTACCCGCGCAACCCGCTCGACGTGCTGGCCCAGCAGATCGTCGCCATGTGCGCCGTCGAGCCGTGGGCGGTCGACGATCTGGCGGAGCTCGTGCGGCGGGCCGCGCCGTTCGAGGGCCTCACCGACGCCGTGCTCGAGAACGTGCTCGACCTGCTCGACGGCCGCTACCCGTCCGAGGAGTTCGCCGGGCTCCGGGCCCGCCTGACCTGGGAACGGCACGCCCCCGGGGCTCCGGCCATGGAGACCGACGCGACCGACGCGACCGGGGCGGCCGACACGACCGGGGCAGCCGGGGCAGCCGGCTCGGGCATGCTCCGCGCTCGTGACGGCGCCCGCGGCATCGCGGTCACGAGCGGCGGCACGATCCCCGACCGGGGCCTGTTCGGGGTGTTCCTGCCCGACGGCACCCGGGTGGGCGAGCTCGACGAGGAGATGGTCTACGAGAGTCGCCCCGGCGAGACGTTCCTGCTCGGCGCATCCACCTGGCGCATCGACCAGATCACCCACGAACGGGTCGTGGTCGTGCCCGCTCCCGGCGAGCAGGGCCGGATGCCGTTCTGGCGTGGCGACGGTCCGGGACGCCCGGTCGAGCTGGGCCGGGCCATCGGAGCGTTCACCCGCGAGCTGCGCGACACCATGGCGCGCCCGGGAGGCCGGGAGGAGGCCCTCGCTCGGCTCCAGCGCGACCACGGGCTCGACACGTGGGCGGCCGAGAACCTCGTCGCGTACCTGGAGGACCAGGCCGAAGCCACCACGACCGTCCCCGACGACCGCACGATCGTGATCGAGCGGTTCCGCGACGAGATCGGCGACTGGCGACTGGTGGTGCTCACCCCGTTCGGCGCCCGGGTGCACGCGCCCTGGGCCATCGCCATCGAGGCCCGGCTCGAGGACCGCTACGACCTCGTCGTGCAGACCATGTGGAGCGACGACGGCATCATCGTGCGCCTCCCCGACACCACCTCGCTGGCCGACGACGAAGGATCGGGGGCGGGAATCGACTCGTTCCCCATGGAGGAGCTGCTCGTCTCCCCCGACGAGATCGAGGCTCTCGTGATCGGCCGGCTCCACTCCAGCCCGCTGTTCACGACCCGGTTCCGGGAGGCGGCGGCCCGGGCGTTGCTGCTGCCTCGCAACCGTCCGGGGCGGCGCACCCCGCTGTGGCAGCAACGCCAACGGGGTGCCGATCTGCTCGCCGTGGCGCTGCACCATCCCGACTTCCCGATCCTGTTGGAGGCCACCCGGGAGTGCATCCAGGACGTGTTCGACGTACCCGCGCTGCGCGAGGTGCTCGCCGGCATCGAGTCGCGGCGGATCAGGGTGGTGCCGGTCGAGACCCGGCGCGCGTCGCCGTTCGCCACGTCGCTGCTGATGGCCTGGGTCGCCGTCTACATGTACGAGTTCGACTCGCCGTTGGCCGAGCGTCGGGCGACGGCCCTGTCGCTCGACCGTGATCTCCTCCGAGAGCTGCTCGGCAGCGACGAGCTCCGGGAGCTGCTCGACCCCCAGGTGCTGGCGGCCGTCGAGCTCGAGCTGCAGGGCCTCGCCGACGACCGCCGGGTCGACGATGCCGACGGGCTCCACGATCTCCTGCGCCGGGTGGGCGATCTCTCGATGATCGAGCTGAGCGCCCGGACGGTCGACGGTGCACCGGTCGCGGCCTGGGTCGACGGTCTGATCACGCAGCGGCGGGCCATCCTCGTCCGGGTCGCGGGCGATGATCGGGTCGCCGCCGCCGAGGACGGGGCCCGCCTGCGCGACGGGCTCGGCGTGTCGATCCCCGTCGGCCTGCCGGCCACGTTCACGGCCGAGGTGAGCGCCGATGACGCGCTGCGCTTCCTCGTGGGTCGCTACGCCCGCACCCATGGGCCGTTCGGCGCGTACGACGTCGCTGCTCGGCTCGGCACGACCGACACCCGTGTCGTCGCGGCCCTCGGGGCGCTCGAACGTGACGACCGGGTCGTGCACGGCTCGTTCCGTCCGGTGGGCGCGAGCCCCCTCACCGGTGTCACCTCGCCCGGACGATCGGCGGCGGGGAGAGCCGCCGCTCCACGGCCGGCGATCGACGGAACGGAATGGTGCGATGCCGACGTGTTGCGCCGGATCAAGGGTCGCACCCTGGCGTCGCTGCGCCGCGAGGTCGAGCCTGTCGAGCAGGCCGCGCTGGCCCGCTTCCTGGTGTCGTGGCACGGCATCGGGAGCGACCGCGACGGCGCCGACGGGCTCGTGGAGGTCCTCGAGCAGCTCCAGGGCGCGGTCATCCCCGCCGGCATCCTCGAGCACGACGTCCTCCCCGGTCGGCTCCCCCGCTACCGGCCCGCCGATCTCGACGCGTTGTGCGCAGCGGGGGCGCTGGTGTGGATGGGCGCCGGGAGCGGCCAGGTGGTGTTGGCGTTTCGTGACCGGGTACGGGCCCTGGCACCCGACCTGGCCGGCGTCGAGGGCGTCGATGCCCCGTCGGGACCGGTCCACCTCGCATTGCGGAACCATCTGGAGGAACGGGGGGCGTCGTTCTGGCTCGAGCTCGTGACGGCCGCAGCGACCGTCGCGGGGACCACCGACGAGGCGACCGTCCTCGACGCGCTCTGGGATCTCGTCTGGGCGGGTGAGGTCACCAACGACACGATGGCGCCGTTGCGGGCCCGGCAGGCTGGCCGTCCCCGCACGGCGTCGAACCAACGCCGGACGCCCAAGCCCCGTCTGGGCCGGCTCACCCGGCTGGGCCCACCGGCCGCCGCCGGACGATGGTCGCTCGTGGCGCCGCTGATCGAGCCTCGACCGTCACCGACCGAGCTGACCCACGCCCGAACCTGGCAGCTCTTGGAACGCCACGGCGTGCTCACCCGGGAGGCGACCCTGGCCGAACGGCTGCCCGGCGGGTTCTCGGGGGTGTACGCCGTGGGTCGGGCCCTGGAGGAGACCGGTCGCGTCCGCCGGGGCTACTTCGTCGCCGGTCTCGGCGCCGCCCAGTTCTCGCTCCCCGGTGCGGTGGAGCGTCTGCGGGCCGTCAGGGACCCCGCCGAGCGTTCCACGAGCTCCACGAGCTCCACGAGTGCCGCCAGGGTCACCAGCGTCGTGACCCTGGCCGCCGCCGATCCGGCCCAGCCCTACGGCGCTGCGCTGCCCTGGCCGGCGTGCGACGGACGACCCAGCCGGTCGGCCGGCGCCTACGTGGTGCTCGTCGACGGTCGGCCCACGGCGTTCCTCGAGCGGAACGGCCGCGCCGTATCGACCTTCGCCGATCCCGACGCCGACACCGACACCGACGACCCGGGACGGTGGGTGACCGAGCTGGCCCGCCTCGTCGAGACCGGCCGGATCTCCAAGCTCGAGATCCAGCGCATCGACAACGTGGCCGCCCGGGAGTCGCCGTGGGTCGAGCGACTGCGGGCCGCCGGGTTCGTCGACGGCTACCGCGGTCTGGTGGCCCGACGGTGACCGCAGCCACGACATGACCGAGACCGAGTGCGAGACCTGGTGACCGGTGCCCGAGGGTGACACGATCCACCGCAGCGCCGACGCCCTGCGATCGGTGCTCGTCGGCCGGGTGGTGCTGCGATTCGACCTTCCACGCCATCCGAGCGGGATCAGACCGAGCGTCGGGACGACCGTCGTCGACGTGAGCGCCCGGGGCAAGCATCTCCTCGTGTCGTTCTCCGACGGGCTCGTGCTGCACACCCACATGCGGAGGTCGGGGAGCTGGCACCTGTATCGGCCGGGCGAAACCTGGCGGAGGTCACCGACGAACGCCCGGATCGTGATCGACACGGAGGACGCCGTCGTCGAGACGGCCGTCGAGCGGTTGCGGGGCTTGGTTGCTACCGACACCGAGATCGGGGTGGCCCTGCTCGACCAACGGATCGCCGCGGGCATCGGCAACGTCTACAAGTCGGAGGTGTGCCACGCCTGTGCGGTCGATCCGTTCGCGCCCGTGAGCCGGATCACCGACGACGTGCTGCGAGCCTTGTACCGCACGGCATCCACGATGCTGGCCTTCAACCTCGGCACCGTCAGCCGCACGACGGTCGAGGACGATCAGGTCGCCAGCGGCCGTGTCGCGGTGTACGCCCGAGCCGGGCGACCCTGTCGGCGCTGCCGGACGCCGTCGCTCGTCCGCGGTCGCCGCCAGGGCGACGAGCGACGGATGACCTACTGGTGCCCGTCGTGTCAGCGATGATCGACACCCGGCTCCATCCGCTCGGTTCAGGGGGCCCTGGACGGGCACTCCTACACTCGGAGCGCCCATGACCCCCGTGAAGCCGATCCGATCCTCTCGCGGCCCAGCCGTCGAACGCGCCCTGCCGCGAGGGTCCGAGAAGGTCACGACGGTCGACGCCATGTTCGACCGGATCGCGCCCCGCTACGACCTCGTGAACCGGGTGATGACGTTCGGGCTCGACGTGCGGTGGCGGCGCCGGACCGTGCGCAGCCTCGCCCTCCCGGCGGGGTCGCGGGTGCTCGACCTGGCGTGCGGGACGGGCGACCTGTCTCGTGAGCTGCTCCGGCAGGGGCTCGTCGCCGTCGGCGTCGACCGATCGGCCGGCATGCTGGCGGCACATCGCGGCCGCTCCCCTGTCGTGCGGGGCGACGCCCTGGAGCTGGGCGTGCGCACCGGCTCGGTCGACGGGCTGGTGTGCGGCTTCGCCCTGCGGAACTTCGTCGAGCTCGAGCCGTTCCTCGCCGAGGCCCACCGCGTCGTCCGGCCCGGGGGGCGGATCGCTCTCCTCGAGGTCGACGTGCCGGGGAACCGGCTCGTGCGGGCCGGGCACCGGGTCTACTTCCAGCGGGTCGTCCCCATCGTGGGGGGGCTCCTGTCCGACCGCTCGGCGTATCGCTACCTGCCGAAGTCGGCGGCGTACCTTCCGCCCCGGGCCCGGTTGATCGAGCTGCTCGGTCGAGCGGGCTTCACGATGGTGGAGCACCGGCCACTCTCGGGTGGTATCGCCCAGCTCCTCACGGGATCGCGCCCGTGACCGACCACGTCCGCCCGGTCACGGCCCGGGTTCGTTGGCTGGAGCCCACCACCTCCGCGGGAACCGACGATCTGCTCGATCATGCGGCGCTCGACGGCTTCGTGTGGCTCAGGGAGGGGCACGGCTTCGTCACGAGCGGCACCGCACGACGTATCGCCGTGCCCACCGGGCCGGCTCGGCTGGCCCGGGCCGCACGCACGGCAGCCGAGCTCCTCGCGGCGATCGTGATCGACGATCCGGACGGCGTCGGCGCCCTCGCCCGTCCCCGAGCCGTGGGCGCGCTGCCCTTCGACCGCGACCAGCACGGCGAGATCCGGATCCCCACCACCATGGTCGGGCGGGATCCGACCGGGCGCTGGTGGCGCACCGACCTCGTCGGTCCCGACGACCGCGCTGGCGCGGCGGAGTGCACCGAGGGCACCGAGGGCACCGACCCGTTCCGCAACCAGGGCGCCAGCGGCAGCGGCGCAAACAGCGGCGTCGAGGGCAGGGGCGGGAACCGGGCCGTCCGTCGCCGGGTCCCGGGACGCTTCACCGTGCATTCGGTGCGCACCCCCGGGCAGTGGGTCGACGCCGTCGAGCAGGCCGTCGCCGCCATCAAGGACGGCCGGCTCGAGAAGGTGGTGCTCGCCCGGGAGGTGAGCGTCGACGCCGACGCGCCCTTCGACCGGACGGCCGTCCTGCGACGCCTGCGCGACACCAATCCGATCTCCTACATCTACGGCGACGCGTCGTTCGTCGGTGCGAGCCCCGAGCTCCTCGTGAGCCGGACCGGGGATCGTGCGGAGTGTGGTCCCATGGCCGGCACCGTCCGCCAGGGCGCGGGCGACGACGAGCGGCTGATCGCCGAGTTGGCCGTCAGCGGCAAGGATCTGGCCGAGCACCGGCTGACCGTCGAGGCCATCGAGCGCGCGCTGAAGTCCGTGAGCCGACGACTCGTCGTGCCGGAGCGACCGTCGATCACCCGCCTACCGACCGTCGCCCACCTCACCACGCGCATCGAGGCGGCGTTGCGCACGCCCGCGCCGACCGCGCTCGCCCTGGCCGGGCTGCTCCATCCGACGCCCGCCGTGGGCGGGGTTCCCACGGGCGAGGCCATCGCCTTGATGCTCGAGCTCGAGGGCTTCGATCGCGGTCGATACGCCGGGCCCGTCGGCTGGGTCGACGCCGCCGGTGACGGCGAGTGGGCGGTCGCGCTCCGCTGCGCCGATCTCGACGGGCGCCGCGCCCGACTCGTCGCCGGATGCGGCATCGTCGAGGGCTCCGACCCCGACGCCGAGTGGGCGGAGAGCCAAGCCAAGCTCGAGCCCATGCTGCGTGCCCTCGTCCAGGTGTGACGGGCGCCGGCGCGGGACGCCACGCACGGTGAGATCGGCCTCAAGGACCGCCTGCCATCCGCCGATACCAGGGGCGCTGACGGATTCGTAAACTGGTCACGGATTGACCATCACACGGGCTGGGGCCTCTTCGACGGCAACCCAGGCCTCCGACGCTCTCTTGGAGTGGTGATGCTCGTTCGTCCGACCTATGCCTGCCCGGTTCTCATCGACCTGACCGCCGAGCCGCTCTTCGCCGTCCCCGGTGAGCTGGTGCTGCCCGACGAGATGGAGGTCGAGCCCGGCTTCGGCGCCGAGCTGTTCGACCGCCGTGGAACGGTCAGCTGTGAGTCCTACGACTGGGGCCTCGCGGCGCAGACCCTGCGCTTCACCCTTGCCGACTCGGCGCTCCAGTCGCTGGCGCGGGCCCGTCGGGCACTGCTCAACGAGAGCTCGGCGCTCCAGGCGATCGCCCAGAACGAGATCGGCCGGGCCCGGCGGATGCTGACCGAGCTCCGAGCGCTGGCCGAGGTGCACGACCTCGACGACGATCCCGAAGCCGCCACCGTCGACGTGCTGTGCGCGCTCTACGACTTCTGCAACGAGCGTCTCGTCGCGGCGTTCGATTCCGGCGACGACACGATGCTCGACGCCGTGGCCGACGTGCTCGTGGAGCTGCGCAACGCGTTCTCGCCCAACCGCTGATCGACCGCCAGCCAGACGGCTCGGTGCTGGTCGACGTTGCGACGGCGGTCGGTGCGAACGAGCACCACACGCACTCCCCCGGCGGCCACTGCGGCAGCGACCGAAGGCCCGACGTCGGCGGCGCTGCGCACGATGGCCGTGGGCACCCCGTGCGCCGCGGCCAGCGCCGCGAGATCGACACCGTGGGGGGTTCCCCAGAGGGTCTCGAACATCGCCTGATCGGCGAGGTCGGCCTGGGGGAGGAACGAGAAGATCCCGCCACCGTCGTTGTCGACGACGACGAGCACGGCGTCGACGCCGCGCTGTCGCGCTCCGATGAGCCCGTTGGCGTCGTGCAGGAACGCCAGATCGCCGCAGAGCCCGACGGTGGACGACCGGGGTGACCCCAACGCCACGCCGATCACGGTGGAGACGAACCCGTCGATCCCGTTCAACCCCCGATTCGCCATGACCCGCAAGGGTTCCCGAGGTCGCATGAACGCCTCGAGGTCGCGCACGGGCATCGAAGACGCCACCACCAGGGTCGCCCCGTCGGGAACGGCCTGGGCCACGTCGCACGCGACGCGTCCCTCGAACAGCTCGTCACCGAAGCCGGCGATGGCGTCGTCGATGGCCGCCCGGGCGAGCGCGTCGGCTGTGCTCCACGACGCGGCCCACGAGGGATCGAGTCGGACCGCGACGCTCGACAGGAACAGCGCGGGATCGTCAGCCACACGCTCGACAGCGCTTCGCGTGGGGTCGACCCACCCGGCACGGGGATCGACGACGATGTGGGGCGCTTCGGCGAGCCACTGGGTGGTCACCTTCGAGGTGAGCGGGGCCCCGACCCGGACCACGACCTCGGGCCGGTGATTCGTGGCGAAGACGGGCGACCGCAGCATGGCCTCGTAGGCCGTGACCACGCCGACGGTCGGGAGCCGTAGACCCGAGAGGGCGTCGGCGAGCACCGGCCACCCGGCGCTGGCGACGAACCGCTCGACGTCGCCTCCCGAGAGCCACCCGTCGGCGCCCGCCCCAAGCACCAGGACCCCCCTCGAAGCCAACGGGCGAAGAGCCATCTGGGCCACGTCGGCCGCGGCCGCACCGGCGACGGGCCCCCTGCCTGCCTCGGCTCGCCGGGTGCCGATGGCGGTCGATACGACCCACGGGGCACCGCCGGGCCGACCCTCGACCACGGGCGCGGGCGCTCCTCGAAGCACGAGCGGCTCCCGGAAGGCCAGGTTCAGGTGCACCGGCCCCGGGGGGCGGCCCGGTCCGCCCATCGCGTCGAGCAGCGCCCGGGCCGCAAGCGGTCGCCAGGCGCTCCGAGCCGACCAGTCGGCCACCGGGACGTCGCTCGCCCAGCGCACGGCGTCGCCGTACAGACCGTGCTGGCGCATGGTCTGCTGCGCCCCGGTGTCGTGCAGCTCCCAGGGCCGGTCGGCCGTGCACACCACCAACGCGACCTGTCCGTGATGGGCTTCGACGACGGCCGGGTGCAGGTTCACCGTGGCCGAGCCCGAGGTGCACACCACGACCGTGGCCCGACCCGTGGCCTTGGTCAGACCCAGGGCGAGGAAACCCGCCGATCGCTCGTCGACGTGCACGTGCACGCGCACCCGCCCGTCGCCCAGCAGGCCCATCGACAACGGCGTGTTGCGTGAGCCAGGCGCCACCACCGCGTCGGTGAGCCCACCCCGCACCCACTCATCCACGACGGTGCGGACGAATGCCGTCTGCGCGTCGACATCGTGTTCCGAGTGGTCGTCAGCGCTCGGGCCCAGCCCGCGGTTGGTGGCCATCGAAGGGTCGACCGCTTAGGGACGCTTGGGGAATCGCTCGAACTCCGGCCGGCGCTTCTCGACGTAGGCGTTACGGCCCTCCTGGGCCTCCTCCGACAGGTAGTACAAGAGGGTCGCGTCGCCGGCGAGCTGTTGGATACCGGCGAGCCCGTCGTCGGCTGCGTTCATCGAGGCCTTCAGCATCCGTAGGGCCAGCGGCGAGTGCGTGAGCATCTTCCGGCACCACGCGACCGTCGTCTCCTCCAGCTCCGCCAGGGGAACGACCGTGTTCACGAGGCCCATGTCGAGCGCCGCTGCAGCGTCGTACTGCTCGCAGAGGAACCAGATCTCGCGGGCCTTCTTCTGCCCCACGTGCCGAGCGAGCAGCCCCGAGCCGAACCCCCCGTCGAACGAACCCACCCGGGGGCCGGTCTGGCCGAAGCGGGCGTTGTCGGCGGCGACGGTGAGGTCGCACACGACGTGCAGCACGTGACCACCACCGATGGCGTAGCCGGCGACCATGGCCACGACCGGCTTGGGGCACCGCCGGATCTGCACCTGGAGGTCGAGCACGTTGAGCCGGCCGATCCCGTGCTCGTCCTTGTAGCCGTCGTCGCCGCGCACCCGCTGATCGCCGCCGCTGCAGAACGCCTCGTGGCCTTCGCCGGTGAGGATGATCACCCCGACGGTCGGATCGTCGCGTGCCACCTCGAACGCGTCGCGCAACTCGTTGAGCGTGCGGGGACGGAAGGCGTTGCGCACCTCGGGTCGGCAGATGGTGATCTTGGCGATGGCGCCGTCGGGGAAGTGCGCCGTTTCGTAGCGGACGTCGGTGTCGTCGGCGAAGGAACCGTCGGTGTGACGAACCCAGTCGGCGCCGCCCCGGATGGGGTTGGCCGAGGCGGTGGTCGTGGGCGACCCAGCGTCGGGAGCGGTCGTGGTCATGCGGTTTACGGTAGCGGCCGGCTCCGATCACCTACCGAAGCGGACCCCATGCTCTTCGACGTCGCCCTGCCTTCCTCCCCCCTGCTCGACGTCGCCGAAGCGGCCTCGCTCGTCGACCGGCTCGGCTTCGACGGGCTCTGGTTCCTCGAGGGCGGCCGGGAGGCGTACCTCGGATCGGCCATCGCCGCCGTGAGCACCCGTCGCGTCACGCTGGGGACGGCGGTCGCGCTGGCCTTCCCCCGTTCCCCCATGGTCACGGCGCAGATGGCGTGGGAGCTCGCCGAGGCATCGCGCGGACGTTTCGTGCTCGGCCTCGGGTCGCAGATCCCCATCCACAACGCTCGCCGTTTCTCGGTCGACGGCTCGCGTCCTGCAGCGCGCCTGCGCGAGTACGTGCTGGCGCTGCGGGCGATCTTCGACGCCTTCGCCCAACGGGCTCCGCTGCGCTTCGAGGGCGAGTTCTACCAGCACACGCTGTTGCCCCCGACGCTCACGCCCCCGGTTCACGACTGGCCCGACGTCCCCATCTGGCTCGGCGCCGTGGGTCCGCGGATGGCCCGGGTGGCCGGCGAGGTCGCCGACGGTCTGCACGTGCACCCCTTCCACTCCCGGCGGTCGCTGGCCGAGGTGATCATGCCTGCGGTGCAGGCGGGCCGGGCGGGCCGGGCGGGCCGGGAAGTTCGGGAAGTTCGGGAGGTTCGGGCGTCGGAGCGGAGCGGGCCCGGAGCCTCGCCGTTCACCGTGTGCGCCCCGTGCTTCGTGATCGTCGGCGATTCTGAGGACGAGCGAGCCCCGCAACGGTCGGCCGTCCGCCAGCAGCTGGCATGGTACGCCACGACACCGGCGTACCAGCCGAGCCTCGACGTGCACGGCTGGGGCGCGATGCGCGAGGAGCTCCAGGGGCGTCTCAAGGCCGGCGACCACACGGCCATGGCGGCAGCGTTCACCGACGAGATGCTGGCCGAGTACGCGGTCGAAGCCACGTGGAACGGGCTTCCCGCCGCGCTCGTCGATCGCTATCAGGGTCTGGCCGACCGGGTCGTCTCGCACTTCGCGACCTCGATGTGGCAGACCCGTCCCGACGCTGCACAACGCTGGGCCGACGTTGCCCAGCAGCTCCGGGTCATCTCGGGCATTGCTTCCTAACCGGTCGCCCGAGCGCCCCCGGGGCTCAGGCTTGAGCCACTCGGGCGTCGATACACCAGACGTGCAAATACAAGCGGCGGCAGCTCAACTCTCAACCCTCAACATGGCGTCCTCGGCCCTGGCCACCACGGCCACGATCCAGAGCGTCGACCCGTCTGCAGGTCCCGGCGGCAGCCCCGGCGCCCCCGCCATCCGGGCATCGAGCGACACCGCCCTGGTCAGCGAGGTCGGTCAGCATCTCTACGCCGCGAGCCTTTCGCGAGCTGGCGCCCCCTCGGCCGGCACTCCATCGGCATCGGCTCAGCCCGAGCCCGACGAGTAGCCGAAGCCGAGATGTAGGCCGCGGAAGTGCCCGATCCGAGAACATCTCCGATGTTCTTCAACAGCTTCGTGTCAGTCGACCGATTCGTGATACGGCGGTAGTGCCAACCAGGCGCCCCACGAGATCTCGGCGTCGTTGCCCTTCGCCGAACATCGACCACAGGCGCGCTCACGACTAGATCGGATCGGCTCGAGGCCCACCCGACGCCTCGGCCTCGAAGGCCACCGACGCGACCCGACCACGGCCACGAACCCGGCCGGCCGCCCGCCGACGCTGTCAGTCGTCGAGGCGGAGGGCGGAGATGAAGGCCTCTTGGGGGACTTCGACGCGGCCGATGTTCTTCATCCGCTTCTTGCCTTCTTTTTGCTTCTCGAGGAGCTTGCGCTTGCGGGTGATGTCGCCGCCGTAGCACTTGGCCAACACGTCCTTGCGCTTGGCCTTGACGGTCTCCCTGGCGATGATCCGCCCGCCGATGGCGGCCTGGATGGGCACGTCGAAGAGCTGTCGAGGGATGAGCTCCCTGAGCTTCGATGCCATCTTCTTGCCGTAGTCGCTGGCCCGATCACGATGCACGATCGTCGAGAACGCGTCGACCGGAACGCCGTTCAACAGCACGTCGACCTTGACCAGGCTCGAGGTGCGGTAGCCGGCCGGCTCGTAGTCGAGTGACGCGTATCCGCGAGAGCGCGACTTCATCTGATCGAAGAAATCCATGACGATCTCGCCCAGCGGGATCTCGTAGTGGATCTCGACCCGCTCCGGCGAGATGTAGTCCATCTTCTTCATCTCGCCCCGCCGTCCTTGGGCCAGGTCCATGATCGACCCGAGGAACTCGGTGGGCGTGATGATCGAGATGGCCACGAAGGGCTCCTCGATGTGATCGAGCTTCGACGGCTCGGGCATCGACGAGGGGTTGTCGATGACCTCCATCCGCCCGTCGACGAGGAACGCCTGGTACTCGACGCTCGGGGCCGTCGCGACCAGTGACAGGTCGTACTCGCGTTCGAGGCGCTCACGCACGATCTCCATGTGCAACAAGCCGAGGAAGCCGCAGCGGAACCCGAAGCCCAGCGCGCCCGAGGTCTCGGGCTCGAAGGTGAACGACGAGTCGTTGAGGCGGAGCTTGTCGAGCGCGTCGCGGAGGTTCGGGTACTCGTCGCCCTCCACCGGGTACAGGCCGCAGAACACCATCGGCTTGGGTTCGCGATAGCCCGAGAGCTCGGCGGCCGGCCTGGTCGTGGTGGTGACGGTCTCGCCCACCTTGGCCTGGCCGACATCCTTGATCCCGGCGATCAGGTAGCCCACCTCGCCGGGCGACAGACGGTCGACGGGCGAGTTGGCCGGGAGGCGATACCCGATCTCTTCGGCCTCGTGGGTGTCGCCCGCCTGGACGAACAGGACCTTCGAGCCCGAGACCAGGGTCCCGTTGAAGACCCGCACCGCGGAGATCACGCCTCGGTAGGGGTCGTAGAGCGAGTCGAAGATGAGGGCCTGCAAGGGCGCGTTCGGATCGCCCTTGGGTGCGGGCACCCGGTCGATCACCGCGTCGAGGAGGGCTTCGACGCCCGCCCCGGTCTTGGCCGAGATGCGGAGGATCTCCTCGGCCGGGATGCCGAGCACCTTCTCGATCTCGCCGGCGTACCGGTCGGGATCGGCTGCGGGGAGGTCGATCTTGTTCAGGGCCGCCACGATCGTGAGATCGTGCTCGATGGCCTGGTAGCAGTTGGCCAGCGTCTGGGCCTCGATCCCCTGCGACGCGTCGACGAGCAGGATCACGCCCTCGCAGGCGGCCAACGACCGCGAGACCTCATAGCCGAAGTCGACGTGCCCCGGCGTGTCGATGAGGCTGATGGCGTAGCCGCGATGGTGCAGACGCACGTTCTGCGCCTTGATCGTGATCCCACGCTCGCGTTCGAGGTCCATGGAGTCGAGGTACTGGGCGCGCATGTTGCGGGGGTCGACAGCGCCGCACATCTCGAGCAGCCGATCGGCCAGGGTGCTCTTGCCGTGGTCGATGTGGGCGATGACCGAGATGGCGCGCAGACGGTCCTGGGGGACCACCAACGGGGAGGGAGTGCTCACGGTCGCGTTCGTCCGCCAGGCTCGACAGGTGGGAACTTCGAGGGTAGTCGGCCCACGAGGGCACGCTGCGACCCAGCTCGCGTTGGCCTGCTACCCTTCGCCGGCCGTGCCGCACTCGGTTCGGATCCGTCGATCCGCCCGACAGCCGCACCGAAGGTCCAGCAGTTCCAGAACCCAGCAGTTCCGAGAAGACCGTGGCGATCGACCACGAACGCCCAACGCATCCACCGCGGGAGTCCTCCAAGCACCATGGCGAACATCAAGAGCCAGATCAAGCGGATCCGTCAGAACGAGATCCGCCGCGTGCGCAACAAGGCGACCAAGTCCGAGCTGCGCACCCGCGAGAAGAACGCCGAGGCCGGCGCGGTGGGCGACGACGCCGGTGCCCTGTGGCAGTTGGCCCAGAAGCGCCTGGACAAGGCAGCGACCAAGGGCGTCATCCACAAGAACCAGGCCGCGCGCCGCAAGTCCCGTCTGGCCAAGCGCATCGCCAAGCTGCAGAAGGTCAGCAGCTGAGTCGACGGCCACCGGCGCCCCGGCCCACGGGGCGGCGCCAGCACCGTCGCATCGACCCTCCGTCGTACTGATTCGCCGTCACCGAGGGCCGCGCTCACGAGCGGCCCTCGATTCGCGTCTACGCCCCGCTCGTCGGAGTCGGAGTCGCGGCCGTCGTGGTCGTGGTCGTGGTCGTGGTCGCGGTCGCGGTCGCGGTCGTCGTGGTGGTGTTCGGGATCGGGACCAGGTCGAGCACGATCGAGTCGAACACGTAGGTCTCGGGGCGCCCGAGGCGAGGAAACCGGAGATCGCTCAAGGTGATGGCAATGCCGGAATCGTCGAGCTGGCGGATGTCGATCCGGCCGAAGGGCTCGGCCAGCCGCGCCGGGAGCTCGACCTCCCCCTGATCCGGAGGGCGGAAGTACACGCAGATCCCGTTCAGCTCGCAGTCGGTGCTGAACGAGCCGAGCTGGCCGGTCCAGCCCTGTCCGCCCACCGTGTACAGCTCGACGTCGACGAGGAAGCCCACCTCCTCCGCCGTTCGGATCTGGTAGTAGGGATTGCCGGCGTTCGCACGGAAGCGGGCGACGAACGCGGTCGAGCTCTCGTCGATGTCGACGACGATCGTGCCGTCGGCGGCGATCTCGCCGAGCGCGATCGGCGGAACCGTCGTCGTCGTCTCGCCGGGCAGCGTGGCCTCGGTGGCCTCGGAGACGAGCCCGGTGGTCGTGGTGGTGCTCGAGCTCGTCGTCTGCCCGACGAGGGTGGTCGTGGTCTGTCCGAGCGCCGCGAACGACAACGGCGTGGTCGAGGTGGTCGCCGCGCCCGAGCCCCCCGACGAACGGGGGCTGCACGCCGACAGGGCCAGCGTCGCCGTCAAGGCCGCCGCCAACGCCGCCGACAGGGCCGGGGCCGAGCCGGCGACGGGAGCACGACGGCAGGACCGCCGACGCCTCATCGTCGGGCCCGCGCCGGGCGAGCCGAGCCCGTCGACCCCGGTGGACCCCGGCGCCGTTGGCGGGTCACGGTCACCAGGCGCGTGACGAGGATCTCGATGAGCGCATCGTCGGGCGCACGGCTGGCGCCGCGCAGGTCGCGATCGGCCCGGGCCAGCAGGTCGTACGCGGCCCTGATCCCGGTCGAGTCGAGGGCACGGGCCTGCTGGAGCGCCTTCTTGGCCACGTACGGGTGGGGTGGGCGTCCCCCGAGCTCCTTCAACGCGTTCACCGCGGCCTGCTCGCCCTGCACCGTCGGATCGTCGAGACGAAGCAGACGTCGGTAGTGGCCGTGCAGGACGGCCATCAGCTGGAGCGGGTGCATGCCCGAGGCTTCACGGAGACGGTGCAGCACGGTGAGGGCGCGGGTGAGATCGCCTTCGTCGATGGCGTTCGTGAGCTCGAACACCGGCACGCCCCCCGCCTCACCGAGGTAGGGCTCGACCTCGGCGGCTCCGAGGCGCGTCCCCGCCCCGAACGTGGCGATGAGCACCTCGACGAGCGCGGGTATCCGGCCGGCGTCCTCACCGAGACGGGCGGTGACGAGCTCGACGGCGTCGCGTTCGAGACGCAGATTGGCGCTGCGGCTGTGCTCGGCGAGCACCTCGGCCAGCTTGGCGTCGCCGCCGACGGTGATCGCTCCGGCAGCGGTGAGGGCCTTGCCCAGCGCCGCCGACGGGGCCTTGTCACCGAGCTCGAGGACGAGGACGGAGGTCGGCTCGGGCTGGGCGAGGTAGCCGATGACTGGCTTGGTCTCCTCGGCCGTGAGCACGCCGGCGTTGCGGACGACGATGACGCGCCGGACCGTCCCGAACGGGAACGTGCGCGCCGAATCGAGCGCGGTGAGCACCACGGCGGCTTCCACCCGGAGCTCCGATGCGTCGACGCTGGCTCGAACCGAGGCCGACGGCGACGCCACGTCGAACTCGTCGAGCGCGAGGCTGCGATCGTCGGACCCGACGAGATCGTCGACGAGCCGGCCCAGCGCCTCGTGGCGCAGGGTCGTGTCGCCACCGGCGACCACGTAGATGGGCGCAACCGCCGGGGAGCTCGCCGCCATGACCGTCGCCTTCAGGCCCCGGCCGACGCCGACGAGGACGCCGGCGCCACCGCAGTCGGAGACGAAGCCGTCACAGCTGGCGCCATTGCGGACGTCGCCGCCACCGCAGTCGCCGCCGCCACGGCGACCAGGGGATCGGGCGGGCGGTGGCCGTCGGGAACCACGGGAGGAGCGCCGGCGACCGTCGTGGACGTGGCCGCGATGCCCGGCTCCCCCGTCGACGCGGGATCGAGGTGCGCCGAGGCCCAGCGGGCATCGAGGATCGCCCCGATCGTCCGGGCGACTCGTACCGACTCCTCGACGTGATGCACCCGCAGGATCCGACACCCATGCGCCACCCCGAACGCCACCGACGCCAGGGAGACCTCGGCCCGGTCGGTCACGTCGAGATTGCACAGCTCGCCGAGGAAGCGCTTGTTCGACGCCGAGAGCAACAGCACGTACCCGAGGCGGGCGAGCTGCTCGCTCTCGCGCTGGAGCACTGCGCTCTGCCAGCGGGTCTTGCCCAGATCGAGCCCGGCGTCGACGACGATCCGCTCGGGTGCGATGCCGTGCCCCTCGGCCCGACGAGCCCGGTCGAGCAGGAAGGCCCGGACGTCGGGAACGAGATCGTCATAGAACGGCTCGGGGTCGGCGACCCGGGGGCGGAGCCGGATGTGGGTGGCGACGACCGTGGCCCCGCAGCGCGCGGCCACCGGCAGGTACTCGGGGTCGGCGAACCCGCTGATGTCGTTGCCGATCACGGCCCCCGCAGCGCAGGCCTCCTCGAGCACCGAGGCTCTCCAGGTGTCGCATGACAACGGGACGTCGAATCGTTCGTGGAGCGCGGCGATGGCCGGCACGACCCGATCGAGCTCCTCGGCTTCGGTGACCTCGTCGCCCGGCCCGGCCTTCACGCCGCCGACGTCGAGGATGTCGGCACCGTTGCGGACGATCTCATCGGCCCGACGCAGGAACGCGTCGAAGCCCCAGTGGAGGCCCTGGTCGTAGAACGAGTCGGGGGTCCGATTGAGGATCCCCATGACCAACGACCGGGTGCGCAGGTCGTAGGTGCGGTCACCGAGCCGGAGCGTCCACATGGTGTGGCCGAGCCTACCCGGAGGGCTCCGTGGCCCCCCGGCCGCCGGCCGGACCACGTGTGGGGACAGGCCCCAGCCCTCCGCCGGGAACACGTGACGCGCCGCGAGATGGGGTACCCGACGGCCCGAGCCGGCCTCGACGCCAGCACAGCGCCGCGGTCAGAGCACCGATCGCGGCCACGAGGGCCCACGCCGCTCGAGGCCCGATCGCCACGGGATGCCGGGCCGCGAGCGATGCCACGGCCTCGACCCAACGCAGCAGGCCCAGCACCGGCCACTGCATCACCTCGCCGGCCTGGGGCCACCACGGTCGAACGAGCCCACCCAGCACGCCCGAGAGCAGTCCCAGCACCGTGATCGCACCTGCCGCGGGTACCGCGAGCACGTTGGCCGGCACCGATACCAGCGAGACGGTACCGAACACGGGCAGCAGGATCGGCGCCACGCCGAGCTGCGCGGCCAGGGTCACCGAGGCGACCTCGGTGAGCCAGAGCGGACCCGGGAGGCGCCGGCGGATGGGCTCCGCCAGGAGAAGGATCCCCAAGCTCGCGCCCGACGAGAGCAGGAAGCCCACCGAGTGCAACAGGAAGGGATCGGCGAGCAGGAGCGCGGTGACGGCGATCGCCAGGATGCGCAGCCCGGCCGTCGGGCGCCCCAGCGCCGAGGCGCTGACGGCGACGATGGCCATCGCCGAAGCTCGCAGCACCGACGGTTCCCAGCGCGTCACCGTCCCGAAGAGGACGACGACGGCGACGCTGAGCATCCAGCGGGTGGTCCACGAGCCCCGCCGAAGGAGAGGCCGCAGGCCGCCGAGCACGAACGCCAGGTTGGCGCCCGACACAGCCAGCAGATGGCTGAGGCCGGCGGCCCGGAACTCGGCGGTGACCGCAGGCGGGATCGACCGGGTGTCGCCGATCAGGAAGCCGGCGAGCAGACCGCGCTCGGGCTCGGGTAGCGAGGCACCTCCGGCGAGCACCAGGCCCCGAACGGTGTTGGCCATCCGCCAGAGCGGCGATCGCGCCGGGGACACGTCGACCACCTGCACGACATCGAGGGCCCCCACGACGTGACGGCGCCACATCCAGGAATCGAAGTCCTGTAAGGGTCCCAGCCGTCCCAGCACCACGACCTCGCCCGCGGCTGAGAGCGTGGCGACCCGCCGGGCCTCGCGCCCCGAAGCCCGCACGATCACATGACGGTCGCCGCCCGAACGCCATCGCCCGGCAGTACCGGCGACCGGTTCACCGGTTCGGTCGACCACCGTGAACGCCGCGGCGCGCAGCTCGACCCGGGCGGTGCGAGCACCGGGGCCGAACGTGTCGGGATCGCCCACGAGCGTGCCCCGCAGCACCACCAGCTCCCGGTCGAGCACCGGCAGCGTGAACGGTGAGTGCTCGAGCCCGTCGCGGGCCCGAAGGGTGAGCGCTCCCGCCACCGCAGCCACACCGATGAGTGCGATGACCCGCCGAGCCCGGATGTCGCCCACCAGGAGCGCCGTCAACCCGGCCGACCCGGCCACCGTCAGGAGCAGCCAACCGGGGGACGCCGGTCCCCGATGTCCCGAGGCGATCCCCACCACGACCGCACCGAGCACCGCGCCCGGCCCCCACCCCAACCCCCGCCCCCACCCCAGACGCGTGCAGGAATCGTCGCCTGGCGACGATTCCTGCACGGAGAACGGGGTCACACCGTCACCAGGGGCTCGAGCTGGGCCAGCCGGCTCTCGCCGATACCCCGAACGTCGAGCAGATCGCGCGGCGAACGGAACCCTCCGCGGGCGTCGCGCTCAGCCACGATCGCCCCGGCGATCGAGGGTCCGACGCCGGGCAGCGTCTCGAGCTCGGCCTGGGTCGCCGTGTTCAGGTTCAGGGGTTCGCGCGCCGTGCTCGGCGCTGCACCGGGCGACGGGCCCCCGTCGGCTCCGGTCGGGTCGACGACGACCGGCGCGACTCCCCCCGACACCCCGATGCCGGTCGCTCCCATGCCGACACCGGCACCGGCTCCGGCGGCCGTCTCGCCGATGAGTGGGACGCCGACACGCTGGCCGTCGATGAGCGGCTGAGCCCGGTTGAGCACGTCGACGTCGGCGCCGAGTACGGGGCCGCCGGCCGCGAGCACGGCATCGTCGACCCGGGCCCCGGTCGGCAACCGGTACACGCCGGGAGCGGCGACGGCCCCGGCGACGTGCACGACGATCGTCGACGGCACAGCCGAGGCGACCGTCGTCGCCACGACGAGATCGGTCGAAAGCGGAGCCGACGATCCGGCCGAGGTGACCCCGGCGGAAGCGGCTGGCGACGAGGCGCTGGCGGCGAGTACGGCAGCGGGGGTGCTCGGGGCGGCTCCGGCGACGGCATCGGCCGAGGCGTCGTCAACGCCGGCCCGGTACCAGAGCCAACCGGCGAGCACGGCCACCAGCGCGAGCGCCAGGGCGCCGAAGCGGGGGTCGGACCGCAGCCGGGCCAACCGATCGCCCAGCGCCGGACCTCGACCGTCGGGCAGGCGAGGGACAGGGGGGATGGGTGCTGGGGCCAGCGGCGCACGGGGCGCGTCGGCCGAGCCGTCGGAGAACATGGGGATCGTCACCTCCGCCGCACGAGCGCGCGGCACCGGTCGGAGCTACCGAGAGCAGACCGCGGAGGGAAGCGGGGGTCGGCGACGGCCGACACGAACGATCGACACCGACCGTAGCAACTGAGGCGGCGCCTGACCAGACCGGGGTCGCCGACGCGTGCGCTACGCGCCGCTCTCGCTGAAGACCACGGGTTCGATGTCGAAGTCGTTGTAGTCGCCGACCGCGTAGATGAGCGAGGAGCGCTCAGCCTCGGGAACCTCGAAGCAGAACGTGACGGGCGCGGTCTGCCCGGGCACGAATTCGGAGGTGGACTCGATCACCGAGCTGTCGAGGAAGCACGAAAAGGCATTGTCGAACACCTCGGAACCCAAGGCCTGGACGAAGATCCCCGGTGATGCCGTGAGCTCGTCGCCCGCATATGTGGCCTCGACGATCACCGCGAGGAACACGTTGCCGGGCTCGGGCCCGCCGAAGAAATCGTCGACGAGGCCACCAGCGACGGCGTCCTCGACCCGGATCACCGAAGCCGACCATCCCGCAGAGAGATCGAAGACCGTGCCCAACGCCGCCGGGTTGCCGCCCGAACCGGGAGGCCCCCCGGTGGGCGGACCCGACGGTGGGATCGAAGGAGGGTCGGCGGTCTCGGTGGCGGTCTCGCCGAACACTCTCGGCTCGCCTTCGAAGTCGAACACGTTCTCGAGCGTGAAGATCACGGTCGCACGTTCGTCGACGGGAACCTCGAGGCAGACGGTGATCGGCGCGGTCTGCCCGGGACGGAAGCTGTACGTGGTCGGGACCAGATCGACATCGAGCAGACAGTCGAACGACGTCTCGAAGACCTGTGAGCCGAGGGCCTCCACGAAGATCGCGGGTGATGCCACGAGCTCCTCTCCGGCGTAGGTGACCTCAGCCGAAACGGCAAGGAAGAGCGTGCCGGCCGGTGGTTCGCTCGAGAACTCACCCAACAGACCCTCGGCCGCGGCGTCGCGCACCGACGCGATGGTGGCGAACCAACCGTCGCCGAGGTCGAAGACCGTCCCGAGGGCCGCCGGGCGTTCACGGCTGCCGAGGCCGTCACCCCCGGCGTCGCCGGTGTCTCCGGTGTCGTCGCCGTTGTCTCCGGTGTCGTCGCCGTTGTCTTGCGTGTCGCTCGCCGTGTCGGACGGATCGTCGTCTGTGGCGGTCGTTCGACGTGGCGGCGAGGAATCGTCATCGCCGACCTCGGAGACCGACGAGGTTGCAGGCGACGCGCCGTTGTCGTCACCGTCACGGGCCAGGATGATCGCCCCGATGGGTATACCCACCCCGACCAGGATCACCGCGACCACGATCCCGGCCACCAGACCCGTGCGCTGCTTCGGGATCGGCCCACGGATCGGCCAGGACGAGCCGTCCGTGGGCGCCGCTGGCCCGGGGGCCGACCACGGGCTCGGCTGATCGGGCCACGGCCCGGGCGGGTCCGTCGGGGGTGACGACGCCGATGGCGACCCCGGCCAGCCAGACGGTGGACCGAGGGAGGTCCCGAACTGCGGCGTGCTCGGCGGGGCGGGCGCCCATCGGGCCCGGTGGGCCGGATCGGGATGGGTGTCGGGCGGGTACCACTTGCCGTCGGATGCCTGCCACCAACCCGCGCGCCCGTCGTCCACGAGGTCCGACGCTACGCCTGATCGCGGGGTTGCCTGGCCCACTCGCCGGCGACACGGTAGGCCTCGGCCTCGAAGGGGATGGCCCGGTACGCCGCCTTGTGGCGGCCCCTGTGCTCGACGAGCAGCCTCGCGTAGTCGCGGAGATACCGGTACGAGAAGCGGAGGTATCCGAGCTCTCGGTACTGGCGGACGTGCACCAGCTCGTGGGCCAGCAGGGTCGTGCGATGGGCATGGCCACGCGTGAGGAACACGTAGCGCCCCAGGGTCATCCCGTGCGCGCCCGGTAGCCACGGCACGACGATCACCCGGGCCCGAGCCCGGTCGGCGAGCGGGACGAGGTCGTACGACCTGAGCTCGGGGGCCACCAGACGGCGGGCGCTGAAGACGCGGGGCCGAGCACCACTCGCCGGGGGCCCGCCGCCGGTCGCCATCGTCAGCCCCCCACGATGTTCAGCAGGCGCCCGGGCACGACGATCACCTTGCGCACCACCAGCCCTTCGAGATGAACCGCGACCCGGTCGTTGGCGTGCGCAGCGGCGAGCAACGTGGCTTCGTGGCCCGCCTGGGAGGCAGCCACGGTGATCTGGCCCCTCACCTTCCCATTGACCTGAACCGGCATCTCGAGCAGGTCCTCCACCAGCAGCACGGGATCGGCCACGGGGAACGCGTGGAAGGCCAAGGGCTCGGAGCGCCCGAGGCGCGCCCAGAGCTCCTCGCAGAAATGCGGGGCCATCGGGGCCAGCATCAACACCAACGCCTCGGCCACCTCGGCGGGTAACTGTCCGACTGTGCTCACGATCGGCGTGAGGTGGTTCGTCAGCTCGATGAGCTTGGCGATGGCCGTGTTGAATCGCAGGTCTTCGAGATCGTCGGTGACCGCAGCGATCGTCTTGTGCAGCAAGCGCATCGTGGCTGCGTCGACGGCCTTCGCTCCAGACGCTCCCACGTTGAGCTCGCCCGTCTGCTCGTCCACGAACAGGCGCCACACCCGCTGCAGGAACCGGTGCACCCCGACGATGTCGCGTGTGTTCCAGGGCTTCGACTGCTCGAGACGACCCATGTACATCTCGTAGAGCCGCAGCGTGTCGGCGCCGTAGTCGCGACAGATCTGGTCGGGGGCGACGGCGTTCTTCAACGACTTGCCCATCTTGCCGAACTCGCGGTTCACCGGCTCGCCGTCGTACAGGAACTGGCCCTGCTGGTCGACGACCTTCTCGGCGTCGACGTAGGAACCCCGTCCGTCGGTGAACGCCGCGGCCTGGATGTAGCCCTGGTTGAACAGTCGCTGGAACGGCTCCGGCGTGGATACGTGCCCGAGATCGAACAGGATCTTGTGCCAGAAACGGGCATACAACAGGTGCAACACGGCGTGCTCGACCCCGCCCACGTAGAGGTCGACACCGCCGATGTTCGATGAGCCGTCGGGCTGGGACCCCGTCGCCCCGACCATCCAGTAGGCCTCGTTGGCCGGATCGACCAGATCGTCGGCGTTGTCGGGGTCGAGGTAGCGCAGGTAGTACCAACACGATCCGGCCCACTGCGGCATGGTGTTGAGCTCTCGCCGGTAGGTGCGCACCCCGTCGCCCTCACCGAGGTCGAGCTCGACGGTCGTCCACGCGGTCGCCCGGGCCAGCGGCGGCTCGGGCAGCGCGTCGGGATCGTCGGACGTCTTGGGCATGAAGTCGTCGATCGCAGGCAACTCGACCGGCAGCATCGAGGTCGGGACCCCGATCGGCAGTGCGGTCTCGTCGTAGATGATCGGGAACGGCTCTCCCCAGTAGCGCTGACGGCTGAACAGCCAGTCACGCAGCTTGTAGGTGACCCGCCGCGATCCCACTCCCTCTGCTTCCAGCCAGTGGAGGACGCGCGCCTTGGCGGCGTCGACCCGCAGCCCGTCGAGGAACCCGGAGTTGACCGCCGGGCCGTCGCCCGTGAACGCGGCGCCGTCCCAGCCCGTCGGAGGCTCGACGGAGCGCACGATCGGCAGCCCGAACACCTCGGCGAACTCCCAGTCGCGCTCGTCTTGGCCAGGCACGGCCATGATGGCGCCCGTCCCGTAGCCCATCAGCACGTAGTCGGCGATGAACACGGGGATGGGGCCCCCGGTGGCCGGGTTCGTGGCGAAGGCGCCCACGAAGACCCCGGTCTTGAGCTTCGACTCGGCTTGGCGGTCGATCTCGCTGCGCCCGAGGGTGTAGGCGCGGTACGCGGCCACGGCATCGCGCGGTGTGCGATGCCCGTCGACCGGCGAGCCGGCGAACCCGCCGCCCCGTTGGACCGAGAGCGTCCCCGGGGGCCAGGCGTCGGCGGTGATCTCGTCGACCAACGGGTGCTCCGGCGCCAACACCATGTAGGTGGCGCCGAAGATCGTGTCGGGGCGGGTCGTGAAGACCGCGATCGCACGGGGAGCGCCATCGACGGACCCGGTCCCGGTCCCGGTCCCGGTCCCGGCGGCACCGGCATCCGCGCCAGACGCTTCGGCGGCGCCGCGGGCGGCGACCGGGAAGACGATCTCGGCGCCCTCGCTCCTCCCGATCCAGTTGCGCTGCATGAGCTTGATGGGCTCGGGCCAGTCGAGCTCGTCGAGGTCGCCGAGCAGGCGGTCGGCGAACGACGTGATCCGCATCACCCACTGCTTGAGCAGGCGCTGGTACACGGGGAAGTTCCCGCGGTCGCTGCGGCCCTCGGCGGTGACCTCCTCGTTCGCCAGCACGGTGCCCAGCCCCGGGCACCAGTTGACGGGCATCTCGGAGCGGTACACCAGCCGGTGCGCGTCGAGCTCGATCCGACGCTCCAGCGGCGACAGCGCGCTCCAGGCCCGGCCGCTGCTTGTCGGGCGCGTCGCGTCGGCCAGCTGGGCCTCGAGCTCGGCGATGGGCCGGGCCCGTCCGCTCTCGGGATCGCACCACGCGTTGAAGATCTGCAGGAAGATCCACTGGGTCCAGCGGTAGTAGCCGACATCGGTCGTCGAGATGCCGCGGCGCTGATCGTGGCCCAGCCCGAGGCGGCGCAGCTGCGCCTTCATCGACGCGATGTTGCTCTCGGTGGTGATGCGGGGGTGGGTTCCGGTCTGGACGGCGAACTGCTCGGCCGGCAGCCCGAACGCGTCGTAGCCCATGGCGTGCAAGACGTTGAAGCCGCGCATGCGCTTGAAGCGGGCCCAGATGTCGGTGGCGATGTACCCGAGCGGATGGCCGACGTGCAGCCCGATGCCCGACGGGTACGGAAACATGTCGAGCACGTACAGCTTCTGGAGCCGGGCTCGACCGCCGTTGGGCTCGCTCAGCGGCCCGGTCGGGTTCGGCGACCAGAACGTCCGCTCGTCGTCCCAGTGGTCCTGCCAACGCAGCTCGATCTCGTTGGCCAACGCCGCGGTGTACCGGTGCGGAGGGACCCCGTCGTCGACGTCGGCTCCCGGCACCGGCGGGACGATTGCGGGCTCGTCGACCTGCTCGTTGACCATGTGACCAATCTACCGGCCGCCCCTCGAGCCCCAGCGTTCGATTGAGCCGCCGTCAGGGCGACCCCGCCGAATCCCGATGCCTGGGGCTCCGAGGTCGATCTCGATCTGGTGCAGCGGTTTGCTAGAGTCCTGCCCGCGCATGGGGCTGTAGCTCAGTGGGTAGAGCGCTTGCATGGCATGCAAGAGGTAGGGAGTTCGAAGCTCCTCAGCTCCACACCAAAACCCCAGGCCAGAGCTCATCTGGCCTGGGGTTTCCCGCGTCCCGACCCGCGACGTAGCCGGTTTGGACGTAGCCTTTCGCCCGCTGGCTCCGTCGGCGCTCTGTCGACCCAGCTCAGAAGGGGGCCTGGCATGGCGCAACGGCCGACGGTGCGGTGGAACGAGGGCGCGCAGCGGTGGATGGCCTGGGTCCGGTTCCCTGACGGCTCGCGCCGCAAGGTCGAGCGGGTCTCCAAGCGTGACGCCCAGAAGGATCTCGACGATCTCGTTACGCTGCGAGCCACCGGCGCCACAGTTGAGCCCCGCCGTGAACGCCTCGCGACCTTCGAGCAGGTGATCGACGGGTGGCTCGACGCCGGCTGTCCGAGCGTCTCGTCGACGAGTCGTACACGTCACGCCCGCGAGAAGTCCCCGAGCACGATCGCCAACGCCCGGACACTCCTCGACGTTCATGTCCGTGCGACGATCGGCGGCCTCCGGGTCGACCGAACCTCCACGGCGCGCCTCGAGCAGCCCTTCCAGAAGATGGCCGCGTCAGGCCTGTCAACGAGCACGGTCGATCGCGTCTGGCTGTACACGAACCATGCCTGCCAGCACGCCGTCCGCCAACGCGTGATCAAGACGAACCCTGCCACGACGGTGCTGCTACCAGTCGCCCGTCCCGCGAAGCCACGCAAGTCGCTGACCATTGTGCAAGCCCAGGCCCTGCTCACCCGGGGCATCCCGGCATCGTCCACTCCGGCGATGTGGATCACCGGCCTCATGTGCGGACTGCGACCGGGCGAGCTCGCCGGCCTCCGATGGCCGTTCGTCGACATCGACTCGGCCGAACCCTCGATCACCGTCGCCGAACGCGCCCAGGAGCTTGCTCACAGGTACGTCGGCCAGGCCGCACCCAAGACCGAAAGGGGACGCCGCACCATCGGCCTCCACCCGCTCTTGGTCGCGGCCCTCCATCGTCACCGTGACGAGATGCAGATGATCGGCTACTTCAGCACCGAGGGCTTCGTGTTCTGCACCCGCAACGGAACGCCCTACCTGCTCGGGAACCTTCGCGATGCGTTCAAGGCGCTCTGCGAGAGGTCCGGCCTCGGAACCGACTGGACCACCTACGAGCTCCGACACTCATTCGTCTCCCTCGTCGCCGACCAGCTCGACGACCTTGTCAAGGTCGCCGACCTCGCCGGCCACGTCGACACCCGCACCACCCAGGGCTACCGCCACCCCGTCCGCCCATCACTCCCCCACGCCATCGAAGCCTGGAACCGCCTCCTCGGCAAACCCGCCCTCATGAGTCCCGGATTGTCGCAGAAGGACGCTCCTCCACCTTGAGCGGGTGAGCGCTGGCGTAATGTCACATGACATTACTGACGTTTCCGCAGCTCAGCGTAGGTGCGATCATCCGCGCGGTGCACGTCAGTCCGTTTGACTCCGGCCAGTGGATTGGCAAACGGATTGGCAACTGCCGGCGACTTCCTCGTCGCCGAGGCGGCCTTGGTCTCACAGCCGGTACGGCTCGCCGCCCAACACGATCACGCTCGACGGCCTGGTGCAATGGATCGACTCCCGTCTACGGCCTTGTCCCAGGTCTGCTGCGGGGTCACCTTTGCATCGACGGGAGCAGGTGGCTTTCCGCGTCGAGCGTGATCGCGATCGAGGAATGGCAGAGGCGCACCACGTTCGGATGCAACCCCCGGCACCACCACCGAGTGCGAGGGGTGCCGCAGTGTGGTGGCCTTCGCATGCCGGTGGCCACCAACAGCGGCCCCGTCGCAGCGAGCCGACCACGTTCGACGTGCCAGGAACGCCCGCGTCTGCTCGGCGTCCCAGCCCGGGATCTCCACCTGGTTCCGCCCCGGCTCGATCACCGCCTGGCACGGGTTTGCGGCCGGCGAACTTCCCACTGGACCGAGTCGTGCAATGTCCGGCGCAGCATCCGGTGCGTCGTGCGCACCGTGGCGGGACGCCAGCGGTTCGTCGCCCCACCGCTTCGACATGTGCAGCGACATGGCGTCGCGCGCCCGGATGTCGGCCGGCGCCAGCGCGGTGAGCGTGATCGCGCCGATGTACAGCGCCGACGCTGGCGAACGGCTTGTCGTCGGCCGCTTGGTCGACGGCCGCGAGGTCGACGGCGGCTGCTCGAGTCGGTCCGTCTGTGACGAGGAACCGTCGCTTGCCGGCATGTGGTTGCCCTGAAGGGGGAGCCCGATTGTGGCTCCGAGGTCCCACTGCGGTTCAGGCTGAGCGGTTGTTCGGGCCCGGGTCGGTCACAGTTTGGCGTGTGTCGGACATGTATGGGGTGGAGTCCTGCCCTGATGGGTGGTTCTCTGGTGGCGTGGCCGCACCGTTTCCCTCAGCGGCCACGCCACCTCCACGTCTGGTGGTTTCTCGAGGTGGGGTGTCACAGTTTCCGCTCAGCCGGACATATTCCAGCTGAGGGAAACATGAGTTCTGTCGATCCAGCCGAGCGTTTCTGCCAGTACACCGGGTTCGTGAGGAAGCACGAGCCAGGTCTACGCGGGTTCGTGGCGCGCAGGTGCTACGGCTCGGAGATCGACGACATTGTTCAGGGTGTTCTGCTGGTCGCTTGGCGCCGGTTCGATCATGTGCTCAACGAGGTGCCGGAGTCGTTCCGGCATGCCTGGTTGTGTCGGGTCGCGTACCAGACGCATGGCAATCAGCTCCGAGCCACGAGCCGTCGCATGACACACGAAGCCCGGTTCATCCGCGACCGGAACGCGAATACCGCCTCGATGCATGATCGGGACGGGTTTGACGAGGTTGACGAACGTGAGCTGGTCGATCGGACGTTGGCCCGCCTGGACGAGGGTGACCGTCAGGTATTGCTCGCGGTGGTGCGGGACGGGTTCTCGGCCGAGGAACTGGCGGTGATACTCGGTTGCAGCCCGGTCGCGGCTCGCAAACGAGTTTCGCGTGCGTATCGGCGTGTCCGCGAGGTGGCCGAGCGATGAGCCACAAGTCACCGGACCGGCCTGAAGGCTGGGACATCATCGACGCGATCCGTCGAGCCGACCCGCTCGCCAGCGGGGATTGGCCTCCGCCGCGTTCCTATGACCTGGACGAGTTGATCGCCCGGATAACCGCGACCGATCCCGACGGCCGTTCGGTGCGTCGACGGGCATGGAAGGCCCGTCATCGACGGGTGATTCTGGTCGGGGTCGGTGTGCTGCTCGTCTCGTCCGCGGGTGTGGCGGTCGCGCTGGTCGCGGGTCGGGAATCGTCCCGGCCCGAGAGCGGGGTGGCCTGTCGAGCTGAGGCACGTCTCGACAGCGAGATCGTCGTCATCGAGCCGGGTCCCGACCCGATCGGACGGTGCGCGACGGTATGGGTCGAGGGCCGTTTCGACACGATCGACGTCGAGGCGCCACCACCGCTGGTCGCGTGCGTCGGTGTGTCGAGCGCGGTCGAGGTGTTCCCTGGCGATTCGGTCGAGGTCTGCGAGACCCTCGGGCTCGACCCGGCCGTGCTCGAGCTTTCACCCGAAGCACAAGCGGTGATCGAGCTTCAGGACCGTCTCGTCCAAGCTGCTGGTAGCTCGTGTATCGCTCAGTCAGAAGCTGTGGCCTTGGCTCGGGAGCTGATCGCAGAGCTTGAGCTCGACGGCTGGCAGGTGCAGGAGAACCCGCAGCTCAACCCGACGGATATCTGCGCTCTTGTCGGTGTTGACTCGTCGCAGCGTTCGGTGTTCATCGGCGTCGGTCCCCAACCATGACAGGAGAACCAATGAAGCGCACGACTCGAATCACGATCCTCGCAACCGTGATGTTGGGCCTGGTAGCGGTCCCGTTCGTCGGGAGCGCGGGCGCGGCCCCCAAACCCAACCCGTCGCTGGCGAGTTTCGAAGGGGCCACGATCGATCTCCGGGGCGGTTGGGGTGACGCCAAGGCCTGTACGAGCAACGGGACGACCACGACGTGTTACCGGACCGAAGCGGAGATGGACGCCAACACGCAGGCGTCGAGGGTCAGTAGCGGCGTGGTGATCCAGGCGACCTGTTCTGGCACTCTGAGGCTCTACTCCGGCACCAGTTATACGGGTAGCCTCCTCCAACTGTCCACCCAGCAGGTCTACACGAACCTGTCGCCCTACGGGTTCGACAATGTGACCAGCAGCTACAAGGTCGGGCCGTGCAGCAGCATCTTCTACGACGGCGCCAACGGCAGCGGATCCGTCTACCCCGGCAACACCAACGCCAACATCCAATCGCCCACCATGCTCGGCGGCTGGGACAACCGGATCAGCAGCATCTACATCTCATAGTCGGCCACACCAGAATCTGATTCCAGCAGCCTTGCCGGCATCGCTTTAGACCGAAACGCCCAACATTCAGCTTGACGCTGATTGTTAAAGTTCGAGACACAGGAGTTCAAGGCGGTCAACCGTGGTACACGCACTCATTCATGCCACTTCAATCATATAACTTGTAGGATGACGACAGATCTTTCTTTTGCTACGAGCCCACTTGGTTACATGGTACAATTACTATTCCGGCGTCATCCGGTCTCGGCATCCATGGGCAAACGCGCGCCACGTTGAGTTTCGCAGCCCCCGGGAAACCCCTGATACCGCGCGTTCAGAGAGCGGTGACGCAAGCGCTTGGCGAGCGCTCATCGTCATCTGGCGGCAACAGATTTTTCGGAGACATCGGACGGAGCCGAGGGCACAGTGAAGAAGAACTGGCGCAGTCGGATCGGCTGGTTGATAGCGGCGCTCATCTTGGTTGGGGTGCCGGTCGGGGCGTATGAGGCGGGGCAGCGGGTCAGGTCGCCGGACCAAGCGGCCGCCGATGCGGCGCCTCCGGTGCCGTCGGTGATCACAGCGTTGGTGGAGCGCCGCGTGCTGACCGACGTGGTCGTGTTTCGTGGTGATGTGGTCGCGGCGGGTGCAGTGGATGTGGGTGCGCCGCTGTTGTCGGGTGAGACGGTGCCGGTGGTGACCGATGTGCGGGTCGGGGTGGGCGATCCAGTCGTCGAGGGTGGCGTGTTGGTGGTGGTGTCGGATCGGCCGGTGTTGGTGCTGGAAGGTCTGGTGCCGGTGTACCGGTCGTTGGGGCCGGCCAGCCGCGGTCTGGACGTGACCCAGCTCCAGGACGGCCTGACCCGTCTGGGGTTCGATGTCGGCGACGACGAAGACGGCGTGTTCGGGGCGGGGACGCAGGCTGCGGTGGCGGCCTGGTATCGGGAGGCCGGGTTCGAGCCGGTGCCGTCCTCGCTTGACGACACGGTGAAGTTGGCGGAGGCGTTGGCGGGGGTGGACGCGGCGGAACGGTCGTTGGCCGGTGCGCAGGAGGCGCTGGCCGATGGCCGCCAGGTCGATCCGGGCGCGGTGGCGCAGGCCGAGGTGGCGTTGGGTCAGTCCCAGCGGGGCCTGAACAGTGCTCGCGACACGTCGGCCCGGGCGATCCAGGCGGCGGATGGGTCCGTGAGCGCAGCTCGTCGTGAGGTCGATCGACTGGTGGCTGACCCGGTGGCGACAGCGGAGCAGGTTTCCGCGGCCCGTCAGGCGTTGGCTGTGGCGGAGGTCGATCGGGCCCGGGTCGGTGGTGAGCAGGCTGGCCTGGCGGCTGATGCCGAGGACGGCGTGCGGCTGGCGGAGCTGGCGTACGAGACGGCGTTGGAACCGCCGGATGTGGACGCGTTGCGGCGTGGTGTGGTCGATGCGGAGGCTGCGCTGACGGCGGCGCAACGGTCGTACTTCTTGGTGAGTGTCTCGGCCGGGGTGACCGTCCCGCGGGGTGAGGTGGTGTTCGTGCCGGAGCTGCCGGCGCGGGTGTCGTCGTCGAACGCTGTGATCGGGGCGTCGGTCGGTGGTGGCGCTGGGGCGGGCCCGACGGGTTCGGAAGCGGGTGCTCTCGGAGCGGGTGGTGGGGGCGCGTCGAGCCCCGCGGGTGGTGCGCTGTTGGGTTTGAGTATCGGGTCGTTGGAGGTCCGGGGCGGGGTCTCGGCTGGCGATCGACCGTTGGTACAAGAAGGTGCCGTAGCGGTGCTCGATGTCGAGGTGACCGGCGACCGGTTCGACGCGGTCGTGGCCGAGATCGCCGGCCAGCCCGTCGCCGGCCCGGCTGGCGGGCTCGAACACGAGGTGGTGCTCGACCCGGCCACCGAGATCCCCGACGGCCTCTTAGGAACCAACCTGCGGGTCACGATCGCCGCGGCGTCGACCGACGGGCCGGTCCTGGTGGTGCCGCTGGCGGCCGTGTCAGCGAAGGCCGACGGGACATTACGGGTCACGGTGCTGCGAGCCGACGGCGTGCAGGTCG
>VFJJ01000195.1 GCA_009886115.1 Actinomycetota bacterium | reverse complement strand
GTTCCAAGCGTGCGACGGCGGGGTAGCGGGCTCGCACGAGGGCGTTGAAACGACGGTGCTCGGTGTGGTGGTGCGCTTCTTCGGCGACCAAACGGTTGGTCGCCAGTACGAGCGCCGGGTCGAGTGAGGCCTGGACTGCTCGGATCGAGCGGATGAAATAGGGCTCGACGGCCGGCATCATCAGCGACACGCCGTTGATCGCACACGACAGCTCTAGCAGCCGCCGGTTCCACGCCGGATCGACCGGAAGCGGCGCGGCAGACGCGGTAGCGGCGGCAGGCGCGGGGGTGGCACTGACGACCGGCACCTCATGTCGCGTATGGGGCACAGGGACCGGCCCAGGCGCGCCGCGCGTGACGGTCTGAGCGCGGTCGCCGCGCGACGGGTTCACGACCGTCGTATCGACGGTGTCGGTGCCGGTCTTGACGACCGAGGATCGCCTCATCCGTTGCAGCTCAGCCGTCGGAACGGCCAGAACGCAGTGCTACCAGGACTTCACCCATCGACGCGTGGTCGGCGGAGTGGGTGTCGACATGCTCGTAGTGCACGACGCCGGCGCCGGCAACTTCGGCGGGGCCCGACAGCCGGCCGGGCCATCAACCACATTGCCCGACCGATCGCCCGATCACACCGTGCGGTGTCTCACGTCGCCGGTCCAGACGCTGCTATACCGACACGGGGGGAACGACGCCAACCGGCTGCACGTCGATCCGACCTTCGCGCGCCGAGCAGGATTTCGTGCGCCGATCCTCACGGGCCAGAACATGCTCGGCATTGCGACGCACGCGATCGTGACCGCGGTGCTGGGCCATCCGCACCGGCTGATGTCGATCGGCGGCCGGTTCGTCAACGCCGGCTACAACGGCGACGAGCTCTGCACCGAGATCTGGTCGGGCACCGGCGGGCCGGCCGGCGAGGACGGCGCCGTTTGGTTCCGAGTACTGAACCAGCACGGCGAGGTGCTCGTCGATCGCGGCTCGGCGACGCATCGGTAGACCCGCCGTGCGGGCCCGCCGAGTTCTCGCATCGGCTCTTACGCCCGCGAAGGATCGCTTCACAGGTGTAGCACGTCCGTGCTACGGTCGGGTCATGAGTACCACCACGGTCCGACTCGACGACGAAGACGAAGCTCTCCTCGACATGCTCGCTCCGGAGTACGGCGGCCGATCCAGCGCCATACGCCAAGCCCTCCGCAACCTCGCGGCCGACCGCCGCCGGCAAGACGCCCTACGCACCTTTCTCACCGATTGGGACACCCACGAAGGTCCGATCGATGACGCGGACATCGCGGCGATGGCTGACCGATACGGTCTGTGATCCTTGACGCCGGGTTACTCATCTCCATCGACCGCAGCGAGAAGACCGCCCACGCCTTCCTCGCGGCCGCCGAGCGGACAGGAACCGCGCTGCACACCTCGCATCCCGTCGTCGCCCAAGTCTGGCGAGACGGCCCGCGTCAAGCACGCCTGGCCGCCTTCCTGAAGGCCATCACCGTTCACCCCTTCGACGACGGTCGGCCCGTCGGCCGCCTGCTCGCCCTGGCGAGAACATCAGATGTCGTCGACGCCCATCTCGTCATCTGCGCCGTCCGCCTCGGACACGACATCCTCACCGGCGACCCAGACGACATCGCCATCCTGACCGCGATGTTCGGCCCTGCAGCCCCGGTCGTCCATACCTGGCCATGAGCCTCAGCACGGTCGGAGATCGTGTGCGAGGACGTGATCTGAGACGGTCGCCGCCGCGTTCCCGTCGATCTTCACGCTGTCGGAGGAGGTGACACGCGTACAGTTGCGTGACGAGCGAAGGGAACACCGGTGTGGTGACCCAGCGTCGTTACTCCCCATGGTGCTGAGACGTGCCGCCAATGATCTCGGCGGCGCGGCGATCGGCATCCTCTAGAGGGCGATCGAGGTGTGGAGAGCGCAGCTTTCGGAGCGGGATGTCTCCGAGCGCCGGGAGCAGGTGCGTGGTGATCTTCGACCGGTAGCCCTGCAACGTCGTGGACGACAACCGGGGCCCTGCGACCTCCAGGCAGGCGGCGATCAGCTCAGCGACCGTGGCATCGACCGTGGCGAGCCGGCCCTCGAGGTGTTGGCAGCGGAGCTCGAGCAGGACCTGCTCGGCGTCGGCTTGGGTCTCACGAAGGAACGTGAGACCCGACGGGGCGTCCCTGTTCGAGGATCGGTGCCGATGCGCAGCTGTACCGCCCAACCGTCGTGCTTGCTTCGAATGCCGCCAGCGGTTCGCCGGGTGGGAGACACGGGGGCGTTTTTCGTCACCCATCAGATCAGGGCCCGTAGCTCAGCGGTCAGAGCAGGGGACTCATAATCCCTCGGTCGCAGGTTCGATCCCTGCCGGGCCCACCATCAACAAGCGAGCTCCCACGACCCGCGTGACTCGTCGCGGAGTGTCCTCGTCGGGGCTGGTCGTCGCCGAGCTCGCTGCATGCCGTCGTCGGCGCGGTCGATAGCCACCGTGGAGGCGCGGAACAGGGTGTCGGGTCGAACCGGACGAACCGCTCGAATCGCGGCCGAATCCGAGAGAGGGTCGAGAAACGCTGGCTTCTGGCCACGACCGAATGCCACACTCCCGGTCGAGCCTCGTACTGGTTTCGCCTCGACCGACAGGGGCCTTTGGTACAGCGTCGACGAACCCGCCCGTGGCGATGGAATCGACAGGCCTTCCTCACCAGACGGTACGGAGCGATGAGCACACGACGTTTTCTCGACCCCCAGAGAATCATCGACGAGCTCGGGGCCACGTTGCACGTTGCGTATGGCGACGATCTTGCTCCGTCGCGTCTCTTGCTCCTTCACGAGCCGCCGAGGGACCGTGACACGGTCCGAACCCATGGTGTCGTCGTGTGCTCGCCCTTGCACATGGAGGCCAATCGAACCTATCGGCGGGAACACCTCCTGGGCTGGGCCCTGGCCCGAGTGGGGATCCCCGTCCAGCGGTTCCACTACGGCGGATTCGGGCACAGCGACGGCGACCCGCTGGCAGTCGGGCTCGACACCCTGGTGGACGACACCCGGTGGGCAGCCGACCGGCTCCGCTCGACGACCGGCGTGACCCACGTGACCTTCCTCGGGATCCGCCTGGGGGCGATCGTCGCGGCGAAGGCTGCGCGAGATCTCCCGGGTTCGGGCCTGGTACTTTGGGAGCCGGTGCTCGACATCGACCGTTATCTCCACGAGGTCTTCCGGGCCTTTCGGCTTCGCGGCATGCGGCAGGGTGACGTGAGCGGCGCGAATGCTGCTGAGCTCAACGACAGGCTCGAATCTGCGTCCAGCATCGACGTTCTCGGCTATGACGTGACGCAGCGACTTCGTCTCTCGTTCGCCGGGTCCGGTCTCGACGACGTGTTGCCCGATGACCCACGTCGTATCCTCGTCGTGCAGCTCGGGAGCAAGCAGACGGTGCGGCGGGAGACGGCTGCTCTCGTCGAGCGTTGGCACACTCGCGGACACGATGTGACGGCGACAGCGGTCGTCGACCAGACCGGGTGGTGGTTCGGCTCATCGGCGAGAGGCGGGAGCGTCGCCGTGGCGCTCTCGGGCGTCGAGGCAATATCGGTGACGGTCGACCATCTCGGTTCCCCCGGCGTAGTGGCCGGGCTGCCAAGGCTCTCGGGGCACACTCAGGGTGGCGCGATGACCGCTTCAGCGTGTGCGATCCCCAAGCTCATCGAGCGTCCCCTGTACCTCGAGACACCGGCGGGGCCGATCTTCGCGGTCGAGTCGTCGCCGCACGACCCCCCGTCGTCATCGACGGGTGTGGTGCTACTCCCGGGCGGCTGGTACGGCAGCTCCACCAACTGCAACCGAATCTTTGTGCGCTTGGGTCGACGGATCGCCGCTCAGGGACATCGCGTCGTCCGGATCGACTGGCGAGGCATGGGCGAGAGCGCCGGTGAGCTCGAGACGTTCCGGCTCGACGAGCCCCTCGTCGAAGAGGCCGTCGCCGCTGCACGCCATCTCCTCGATAGCGGGGCCGATGGTGTCGTCTTCGTCGGGTTCTGCTTCGGCGCCCACACAGGACTCGCCGCGGCGGCTGCCGGTCAAGTACCGGTGCACGGTGTCGGACTGGTGTCGTTGTCGCTCCCCCACGAAGGAGGGGCCTCCAGCAAGGTCGTTGCCGCAGTCGATGCGCTGTCGACGCGTCAGCTCATCGCCATGAACGTGCGACCGTCGGTGCTCAAGGGCTGGTTCCACCCGGCTACTCGAGCGGTGTACCGGAAGGGCGCGCGGGCCAAGGTGCGGCGCGTCACTGCTCGCATGCGTCGCGAGCCACCTGCCGTCCGGGTCGAGCTCCGTTCGGCTCGAGAGCGCCGGCTCGACCGGGTCGTCTCCGATCTGAGCACGGTGCTCGATGCGGGAACGCGCGTGCTCGTGGTGCTCGGCGAAGACGACATTCAGCGTGAGGCGTTCGAAGCCCACCGAGACGGCGTGTTGGCCGCGTGCCTTGCCCGTGCCGGCGAGATGGTACAGGTGCGGGAGAAGCCCGGAGATCTCCACGGGTTCGCTTCCCTCGAGTCGCAAGATCACGCCATCGAGACCGTCGTCGGCTGGATCGCCGAGTTGCCGAACACCGCGCCCGCGAGGATTAACTCATGAACGATACTTCCTCACTTCGCGGTCGTGTCATCGAGCTTCTGACTGGCGAGCTCGATGTCGACGACGTCAGCGACGACACGCCATTGTTCGATGAGATGGGCCTCGACTCAGCCGGCACCATGCGTCTCGTCACCGGCATCGAAGACGAGTTCGAGATCGAGGTTCCCGATGATGACCTCAAACGGGAGAATTTCGCGACGGTCGCGGTCATCGTCGCGTACGTGAGCCGGCTGCTGGACCGTTGACGGCGCCAGGCAGTGACATCCCCGGGCTCCTCCAGAACTGCGAACAAAGGTGGGGGGAACGGACTGCGGTCATCGGGGACGGGCGACGGATCTCGTGGCAGGAACTCGCCGAGTCGGTCGATGCCTGCGCCCGGGCCCTGGCAGTCGCGGGCGCTGGCCCGGGTGCAGCAGTCGCCATCGTCATGGCCAACTCGGTCGAGTTCGTCGTGCAGTTCCTGGCGACGGCCCGTGCGGGATGCGTGGCGGTACCACTCAACCCGGCGTATACAGCGAGCGAGCTGGGAAGTTACTTGCGCGATGCCGACGTCTCGGTCGTGGTGTTCGACGAGCCTCGCCGCGCAACCGTCGACCAGGCACGTGCGTGTTCAGGATCGTCGGCTCGGCCCATCTGCGTGACAAGCCCGGGCCCGCGTCTGGCAGCGGTTGCAGCTGAGCTCCCCGCTGTGGGTTCTCTGGCTGAGCGACCGGTTCTCTACGGCTATTCCTCCGGCTCGACCGGAACTCCCAAGCGGGTGACACGCCTCCAACGCCATCTGGTCGCCGAGGCAGTGGGCTTCGACTCGTCGGTGGGTCTCCTCCCCGATGACGTCATTTTGGCCGTGGTGCCGCTGTTTCATGCACACGGTTACGGCAACGGGTTGCTCGCGAGCCTTCGATCGGGCGCCGCTTTGGTGGTGGCTCCAGAGTTCCGGCGTCGCGCCACGCTCGAGCTCATCTGCGACGAAGGCGTCACGACCTTTCCGGCCGTTCCGTTTATGGTCGAGATGCTGGCCGGTCTGCCCAGCTCGGCTGGCGCCGACATCGGGAGGCTCCGTTGGTGCTTCTCGGCCGGAGCCCCGATGTCTCGCTCGATTTACGACGCCTTCAACGATCGCTACGGAGTTCCCGTCCGCAATCTCTACGGGTGCACCGAGGCTGGTTCGGTGACCGCGAATCTCGCCGAGGATCCGACGGCCACGGCAGAATCGGTCGGTCGTCCGCTCGGCACGATCGAGATCGAGGTGGTCGGTGTAGACGGCCGCTCCCTCTCGCCGGGTGAGACCGGTGAGATCGCCATCACGAGCCCGGCCATGGCCGGCAGGTACGACGGCCTCGCCGAGGCATCCGACGAGTCGTTCTGCGACGGTCGCTTCCTCAGCGGTGACCTCGGCCACCTCGACGCGACCGGCAACCTGTTCGTGACAGGACGACGTAAGCTCTTCATCGCCACCAACGGCTTGAAGGTCGACCCCTTCGAGGTGGAGGCGGCACTGGCCCGGCACCCTGCTGTACGGGAGGTTGTGGTGGTGGGTGTGCCCGGGGTCCACGGCTCCGAGACGGTCAAGGCGGTGGTCGTAGCGAACGGATCGTGCGACCGCAAGGAGCTCGTCGCATGGTGTCGCCTCCACCTGGCCGAGTTCAAGGTTCCCCGCACCATCGAGTTCCGGGACGAGATCCCCAGGAGCCCGTTGGGGAAGATCCTCCGCAAGTATCTCGTCGAGTCAGCCCCGACGAAGGTGTCGAGCTCGACAGACGCCTGACCGAGAGCGACGGGCCGCTATTCGACGGCGCAGCACGACCAGGAGCGACGGCCCGGCCTCGCTCGAAGAGAGGCGGGTTGTCATGGCCGAGATCACCGACCAGGCGCAGATGCTGGAGAAGCTCGCGGGCTTCAGTCCGCTGCGCCGGTTGCTTCTTGCCGTTCCGGGCACGCTTCAGAGCACGCTCTCGGCCTACTTCGGCCATCCCGTAACGGTGGCCGTGCTCTCGCAGGGCCCCCAGGGCGCAGTGATTCGACGGGCGGTGAACCTCGTGTGCGAGACCCTGGGGATGGTCGTGGTCCGCGCGGTCACCGACATCACGGTCGACGATCCACACGTTCGTTCGCTGGTCGAGACCCAGGCCATGGGGTTGGGTCAGATCGTCGCCTCGCTCGAGGCCCGTACGAGCTTCGAGCTCGAAGACGTGGGTCGGGGTGCCGGGACGTTCTGGCGTCGGTACCGTCTGGAAGGTCCGGGCTTCACATACCTCATCCGCGAAGAGTTCCCGATGATTCTCTATGCCGACGTGCACGCCGGCGATTGGTCGTGACGAACGGCCGACCGTGGCAGAACGGGACCGGTCTCTGCTCAGCCGGCTGAGCCGAGCGACGCCGCCGTCTCGACCTCGAACACGCGCTCGGCGCCGTTGGCCATGATCTGGCGAAACTCGCCGCGGAGGACGTGGCGCGTCCGGGTCTCGTAGCACGTGCCGTCGGGACGCTGGAAGAGCATCGTCGACCACTTCATCGCGCCCGGGGGGTGGTGCCGGTGCCGGCGCGCCCAGCGAGCGCCGCCGCCGGGATGCTCGGCGGGCTGTGGATCAGGTCGGGGACGGGGGCGCCGACGTTCTGGCGGACGCCCCACGAGTGGTCGGTCGTCAAGCCAATCCGGGCGCGCCCTACACGGTGTGGTTGGTGAGGAGCCAAGCGCGGTAGGCGGTCGGATCGCTCATTTGCGATGGGTGATGGCCCGGTAAGCACGAGAGGAACACGTCGGGGAGCACGTCGAACGTCGCGCTGACGGCCAGGCCGATCAGGCGGACGTACGTGAGCGGGTTCCAGAGTCTCCGGTCGCGCCAGAGCATCACGAACGTGGTGGTCGCGGTGAAGAATCCCAGCAGCGCCAAGGACATCAGCATGGCCAGCGTGTAGCGGCGGCGGGATCCGTCGGTCGCCTCGAACACGTCGAACGCCACGTTCTTGTGCTCGACCTCCTCGGCCAGATGCCACATGAACAGGCGGC
>VFJJ01000022.1 GCA_009886115.1 Actinomycetota bacterium | reverse complement strand
CTGCCGATCTCGTGGGTGCTCGGGCGTCGAGGCCGTGTGGCACACGCCACGTTGACAGTGAGCCCATCTCGACGTACAAAGTGAACGGCGTTCACTGAACGTCGTTCACTGAGCGAGCACGCACACGACTGCTCGAGAGACGCGGGGTCCTGATCATGATGGAAGCGTTGTCGCGGTGGATCATCCGCCGCCGCCGGTCGATCGTGGTGACTGCGGTCTTCGGGCTGGTGCTGGCCGGGGCGTTCGGCGGGGGAGTGGCCGATCACCTCACGAGCGGCGGCTTCGACGATCCGGCATCGGAGTCGTATCAGGCTCGGCAGGTGCTCGAGGACGAGTTCGGAGCCCTCGATCCGAAGCTGCTGCTGCTCGTGACCGCTCCGGAGGGTTCGACCGTGGACGATCCCGAGGTGCGCGCCGCCGGGCTGGCCCTGGGTGAGGAGCTGGCCCGTGAGGCCGGCGTCGTGCAGGTCGTCTCCTACTGGAACCAGGGCGACGCGCCACCGCTTCGCAGCACGGCGGGTCACCAGGCGCTGGTGCTCGCAGCCATCGAGGGCGACGACGACGCCGTCGACGAGCTCGTGACCGAGCTCTCACCCCGGTACACCCGATCCGACGGCACGGTCTCGGTGCGCGTGGGTGGGCTGGCCGAGATCTTCCGGGAGGTGGGCGAGACCATCGAGGCCGACCTCACCCGGGCCGAGCTGATCACGCTGCCCATCACGATCATCCTGCTGATCCTGATCTTCGGCTCGGTGGTCGCGGCGTCGCTGCCGTTGGCCGTGGGCATCATGGCGGTGCTGGGCACGTTCGCGACCCTGCGGGTCCTCACCTCGTTCATGGACGTCTCGGTGTACGCGCTCAACCTGACCACCGCGCTGGGCCTGGGCCTGGCGATCGACTACAGCCTGTTCATCGTCTCGCGATATCGCGAGGAGCTCGCCGAGGGCCGCTCCAACGACCAGGCGTTGCGGCGCACGATGCAGACGGCCGGCAAGACGATCATCTTCAGCGCGGCGACCGTCGCCATCTCGTTGTCGGCTCTGCTGGTGTTCCCCCTCGTGTTCCTGCGCTCGTTCGCGTACTCGGGGATCGCGGTCGTCGCACTGGCCGCCCTGGGGGCGCTCGTCGTACTGCCCGCACTGCTGTCGATCCTCGGCCCGAGGGTCGACAAGGGCCGGATCGGCCGTCGGCGCACGGGTCGAGCCCAGGCTCGGGCGTCGGTCGACGGACAGGGGTTCTGGCATCGGATCGCCGTTGGTGTGATGGCTCGCCCGATCCCGGCAGCGACCGCCGTGATCGCGGTCCTGCTCGTGCTGGGAAGCCCGTTCCTCCACATCGAGTTCGCCCTCTCCGACGATCGGGTGCTCCCCGAGTCGGCGTCGAGCCGTCAGGTGCACGACGAGCTCAGGACCAACTTCACCTCGAGGGAATCGTCGGCGCTGCAGGTCGTGGCCGAGGGCACGGGCGATCCGGCACTGCGCAGCTCGCAGATCGACAGCTACGCACAGCGGTTGTCGACGGTGGCCGGTGTCGCCCGGGTCGACGCGCTGACGGGTTCGTACATCGCCGGCAGCCTGGTGCAGGGACCGACGGAGCTCTCGCAGCGGTTCGCCGGGCCCGACGGCACCTTCCTCTCGGTGGTCCCCGCCATCGAGCCGTTCTCGGACGAAGGCGAGCAGCTGGCCCACGACGTGCGCGACACGGCGGCGCCGTTCGCCGTCGAGGTCACCGGTCCGTCGGCCGACCTGGTCGACTCGAAGAGCTCACTGTTCGGGCGCATGCCCCTGGCGGTCGCGATCATCGCCTTGGTCACGTTCGTGGTGATGTTCATGATGACCGGCTCGGTGATCGTGCCCATCAAGGCGTTGGTGATGAACCTGCTGTCGCTCTCGGCGACCTTTGGCGCCATGGTGTTCGTCTTCCAGGATGGCCATCTCTCCGAGCTGCTCGGATTCTCGGCGACGGGCAGCCTCGACGCCACGGTCCCGATCCTCATGTTCTGCATCGCCTTCGGCCTCTCGATGGACTATGAGGTGTTCCTCCTGTCACGCATCAAGGAGGAGTACGACCTCACGGGCGACAACGAGCACTCGGTGGGGCTGGGGCTCGAGCGCACCGGTCGTATCGTCACCGCAGCCAGTGCCCTCTTGGCCTTCGTGTTCGCCGCGTTCGCGACCTCGGGCATCTCGTTCATCAAGATGTTCGGTGTCGGCTTGGCGATGGCCGTCGTGGTCGACGCCACATTGGTGCGTGGAGTGCTGGTGCCGGCGTTCATGAAGCTGGCCGGCCGGGCCAACTGGTGGGCCCCCGCCCCGTTGCGGCGCTTCCACGACCGCTACGGCGTGAGCGAGCACCTGGCCGATGAACCGGTCGACGTGGCCGCTGTCGGTGTTGCGGTGGGAGCCGCCGAACGGGACTCGGCCGACTTGGTGAGCCGATAGCGTCGAAGCCGCATGCAGAACGCCGCCGCCACCCCGAACCCGAACCCGAGCGCGTCTCGCACCCGGTCGCGCCGAGGCGAGGGAGAGCGTCTGCGCGACGAGGTGCTCGACGCCGCCGAGGCACTGCTGTCTGAGGTCGGATCCGAGGACGGCGTGTCGATGCGGGCTGTGGCCCAGCGGGTCGGGGTGTCGGCTGCGGCGCTGTACCTGCACTTCCCCGACAAGTTCTCGCTCATGGACGCCGTCTGCCATCGAGGCTTCGAGCATTTCGCGAGCACGATCGACGCCGCAGCGGGCTCGGCCGCCGATCCGCTCGATGCTCTGCGGCGTATGGGCCGGGCGTACATCGAGTTCGGCCTCGAGAATCCCGAGAAGTACAAGATCCTCATGCTGCAAGGCGACCCCGAGCGCTACGCCAGCCTTCCGCCCGACGAGATGCCCGGGATGGACGCCTTCGCCATGCTGGTGCGTCGGGTCGGCGACGCCATGGATGTGGGGGCGGCGCGGGTCGCCGACCCGTTCCTGGTTTCTGTCGGCGTGTGGACGGCGTTGCACGGCATCGTCACCGCCATGATCGTCATGGAGAGCTTCCCGTGGCCTCCTGTCGATCAGGTGATCGATCAGGTCGTGGAGAGTCAGCTTCGAGGTCTGGCCGACGGTCCGGGTGGCCCGCGTCGGACCAAGAAGGTCGCGAATCGCGGTTGAGCATGCCAGGAAGCGGCACACGTGGCACCATGTCCGTCATGACCGAATCGTTTCCTCGCCAGTACGCGCGCACGCAGCGGTTCACGGTCGGCGAGCCTCGGCTGGTCCAGGTGTCGAACGACGGCTGGCGGGTCGTGTTCGTCCGGTCTCCATCGGGGAGCGATCCAACCAACGGCTTGTGGGTGCTCGACATCCCCGAGGCCGCGACCGACCGGCCGAAGATCGTCGAGCGCCTGGTTGTCGATCCGGGCGTGCTCCTCGCTGGCGTCGAGGGCGACCTGCCCGCCGAGGAACGGGCCCGTCGGGAGCGAGCGCGCGAAGGCGGATCGGGGATCGTCTCGTTCGCGTGCGACCCGGCTGCGACCGTGGCCACGTTCGCGCTCGGGGGGCGGCTGTTCCGGGCCGATCTGGGCCTCGCTGGAGGCGCCGCTGGTGTCGCTGCCGGTGTCTCGCCGGTGTCGGAGATCGCCGTCGACGGCCCCGTGTTCGACCCTCGACCGTCACCGGATGCGACGGCGATCGCGTACTGCCGTGACGGTACGTTGCGGGTCGTCGGCGTTGACGGTCACGACCGCTGCGTCGCGGCCGAGCCCGCCGAGCCCGCCGATGACGCCGATGGCGGCGGCGGTGGCGATGGCGGCGGTGGCGGCAATGGCGGCGGTGGCGGTCGCGCCCTTCCGGGGGCGGGAGTCACCTGGGGTCAGGCGGAGTTCGTGGCGGCCGAGGAGATGGGCCGTTCCCGGGGCCACTGGTGGGCGCCTGACTCGCGCCGACTGGCCGTGACCCGCGTCGACGTAGCGCCCGTTGCCGTGTGGCACATCGCCGATCCGTCCCAACCGCAGCAGCCGGCGCGGGCCGTCCACTATCCGGCCGCCGGTACGCCGAACGCCGACGTCTCGTTGTGGATCGTCGACGCCGGTGCGCGGGACCATGCCCCCACCGACGCCGCCACCGACGCCGACGCCGCCGCCGTGGCCGTGGCCGTGGCCGTGGCCGTGGCGCCCATCGCCGTCGAGTGGGACCGGACGGCCTTCCCCTACCTGGTCGAGGTGCACTGGGCCGCCGGCCATCGCCTCACGGTGGCGGTCCAGTCACGCGATCAGCGCCGCATGCTCGTGCTCGCCGTCGACGAGAAGAGCGGTGCAACGACCGTCATCGCCGACCAGCGCGACGACCACTGGGTGGAGATCGTGCCCGGGGTGCCGCGCTACGCCACCGACGGTCGGATCGTCACCACCATCGAGGATGCCGGCGTCAGGCGACTCGCCCTGAACGGGGTGCCGGCCTCGCCCCGGGGACATCAGGTCAGGGCGGTCGTCTCGTCGTCGCCGCGAATCGTCTACCTGGCATCCGAGACCGGAGATCCGGCAACCACGTTCCTGGTCGACGGTGTCGGCGCCCGCAGGCTCACGAACGTCGCGGGGGTGCACTCGGCGGTGGTCGGCGGCGACACGATCGTGCTGCGCTCGGCCACGATGACCGACGCCCGCTCCACGACCGCGGTGTGGCGTATCGAGGAGTTGCTCGAGACGGTCTCGGGCGGGCGGGCGGGCGAGCCGGTGCACATCATCGCCACGCACGCCGAACGGCCGATCGTTTCGCCCCGGGTCACGTTCTCGAAGACCGGTCCGCACTCGGCCGCGACGGCCCTGCTCGTTCCCGACGACGGCATCGCCATCGACGATCGTCCGCCGCGATCGCTGCCGGTGCTCCTCGACCCCTATGGCGGCCCCCACGCCCAGCGGGTCGTGCATTCGCAGGCGGCGTTCCTGGCGTCGCAATGGCTGGCCGATCAGGGCTTCGCGGTGATCGTGGCCGACGGCCGGGGAACGCCCGGTCGGGGCACCGACTGGGAGCGAGCCGTGCACGGCGATCTCGCCGGACCGGTCCTCGACGACCAGGTCGACGCGCTGCACGCGGTAGCCGAGCGCCATCCCTGTCTCGATCTCTCACGGGTGGCCATCCGGGGCTGGAGCTTCGGCGGATATCTGGCGGCGCTGGCGGTGATCCGTCGGCCCGATGTGTTCCACGCCGCGGTCGCAGGAGCGCCCGTCACCGACTGGCGGCTTTACGACACGCATTACACCGAGCGCTATCTCGGCGATCCGCTGCTCGACGCGGGGCCCTACGAGCGGTCGTCGGTGCTGACTGACGCGGCGCGCCTGAGCCGGCCGCTGATGCTCGTGCACGGGTTGGCCGACGACAACGTGGTGGTGGCCCACACGCTGCAGCTCTCGCAGGCCCTGCTCGAGGCGGGACGTCCCCACACGGTGCTGCCGCTCGCCGGGGTGTCGCACATGACGCCCCAGGAGGTCGTGGCCGAGAACCTGCTGCTCCTCCAGGTGGCCTTCCTCCGGGATGCGCTGGGCAAGGGGTAGGTTCCGTCGGGTTTGGGCTCACTGAGAGCCCGCCAGCGAGAGCCCGTCTGCGAGGGGAACGCCGTGGAGCACCGACTGCTGGGCCGGACCGGGGTCCGGGTCTCGAGCTATTGCCTGGGCACGATGATGTTCGGCAAGGGCGGTAACCCCGATCACGACGAGTGCGTGCGGATGATCCACCGTGCGCTCGACAGCGGGATCAACGTGGTCGACACAGCCGACGTCTACTCGCTGTTCGAGACCGAGGAGATCGTGGGCAAGGCGCTCAAGGGCCGGCGCGACGACGTGGTGCTGGCCACGAAGTTCTACTTCCCCACGAGCTCCGACCCGAACCACCGAGGCGGCTCACGTCGCTACATCATCCGAGCGGTCGAGGCGTCGCTGCGCCGGCTCGACACCGAGTGGATCGACCTGTACCAGATGCACCGGCCCGATCCCGACACCGATCTCGACGAGACCCTCTCGGCGCTGACCGATCTGGTGCGTCAGGGCAAGGTGCGCCTCATCGGCTCGTCGGCCCATCCGGCCGAGACGATCATCGAGTCGCAATGGGTGGCACAGCTTCGGGGCTTCGAGCGGATGCGCACCGAGCAGCTCTCGTACTCGATCTTCGTACGCGCCTGTGAGCGTGACATCCTTCCGGCGGCTCAGCGGTCGGGTATGGGCGTGCTGGTCTACGGCCCGCTCAACGCCGGATGGCTGTCGGGCAAGTACCGCTCGGGTCAGGAGCCCCCGGAGGGCACCCGCGCCGCTCGCACCTGGGGCGGCACCCGCAAGTGGGACACCGAGCGCGAGGTCGTGCAACACAAGCTCGCGCTCGTCGACTCACTGGAGGCCGTCGCCCGTGACGCCGGCATGTCGCTCACCCACATGGCGATGGCTTTCAGCCTCGAGCACCCGGCCGTGTCCACGTCGATCATCGGGCCCCGCACGCCTGAACAGCTCGACGACCTCCTCGCCGGCGCCGACGTGCGTCTCTCGTCGGAGGTCCTCGATCGCATCGACGCCCTGTGCGCGCCGGGCCTCGACATCGACCCCTACGACGTGAACGTGACCCTCCCCGGCCTCACCGACCTCACCCAACGGCGCCGCTGAGGCCGAGCAGGGGAGGGCTCGGGAGGGTGGCGGTCGGGTGCACTGAGTCACCGCGCACCCCGCCCGGGCTGGGCTGCTCGGGCCGCTCGGGCCGTTCGGGCCGTTCGGGCCGCTCGGGCTCGTGTCGGAGGTATTGACGCCATTGACGCGAGGCCAACACTCGGTCATGATGGTGTTGACGCCATTGACGCAAGGAGGTCGGGTATGACGATCCTGCTGCACACCGATGGCTGCGAGTTCGTCGCCGAGGCGACTCGTCAGTTCGAGCAGTCACTGTCGCGGGTGGTCGCCGAGCACGAGCGGGCCGGTCGCCGGGCGCGCTCGGTGTTGGGCGAGCCCCGATCGTTCGCCGAGCGCGCCGTGCTCGCCAGCGCGCCGCTCGCCTCGCCGTGGGACGACCTCGTCGGGCCCTTCGTTCGCAGCGAGGGCGTCCAGGCTCGCCTCGGCATCAGCCGCCAGGCGGTCGCCGCCAAGGCGGCCCGTCGGCGCCTCTTGCGCACCATCACCGCCGACGGCGAGCACCTCTACCCGCTGTGGCAGTTCCACGGCGGCGGCGTCGTCCTCGGACTCGCCGAGGTGCTCGCCCTGTTCCCGGAGGACGCGGTCGACGGCTGGACGCTGGCGGCCTGGCTGCGCACACCCGATCCCGACCTCGGCGAAGCGCCTTTCGATGCCCTGGTCCGGGGCGACCGCGACCGGGTGCGAGCCGTCGCTCGTACCGCAGCGCACGCGCTCGCCGCGTGAACTCGACCGTCTCGCTCGGCGAGCCCGGTGACCTCACCGGTTTCCCCGCCTCCAGACCGCCCTCGCGCCTGGTGCGAACCTGCCGGACCGACCGCGCCACCTGGTGGTTCTCGGCCGACGGCCGTGGACGGTTCGACCTCACCGGACCCGAGGGCACCTGCTACCTGGCCACCGACGCCTACGCGGCCATCAGGGAGGCGACCCGTCTCGGACCGGTGTCAACCGCCTGGGTGCGAGCACGGGAGCTCCGGCACGTGGCTCCACCCGATCCGCAGGCCCGGCTGGCGGCCACGACCCGCACCTCTGCGGGTCGCTACGGAGTGACCACCGAGCTGGCCACCGTGGTCCCGTACGACCTGGCGCGCCGATGGGCCGCGGCGTTCCGGGCCCATGGCTTCGACGGGATTCGCCACGAGCTCCGTCACGACCAACGCGCCCGTCCGTCAGGCGTCGCGTTGTTCGCAACGGCGGGAGCAGCCGACCTCGACGACGGTGAGCGAATCGCCCTGACCCCCGCCCGGGTCCGGGCCGCCCACGTCTCCGTGCTCGAGATCCCGAACGCCGCGAGCCTCACCATCGAGTCGTGAGCGACGCGTGCGTCTGGCGTCCGTGTCGGCCATGAGTGTCGGGCCAGGGACGGCGGCGAAGCGACGCAACCTCCCGTTCCCAGGCCAGGATCGGGTCATGGGGAGCGAGCGGTCATATGGCATATATGGGACAGAAAATATCTTGGTCTTAGAGCGATAGTTCCTTGGTATCTCGTGATCGCACTGCTACACTCGAACACATGTTCGTAGCGTTGCGAGATGCCGTTGAGGGGCTGGAGATACCGGCCACGGGCGATGCGCTGCGTGAGGTGTGCCGGATCGCCGATCAGCTGACGGCCCGGGTCCGGGAAGCGATCGGGGAGTTCGACGCGATCGACGGCTTTGCGGTCGATGGGGCCTTGTCGATGGTGTCGTGGTTGAAGCACCACACCGCCACGGACCCGGGCGACGTGGGCCGGAACGTGAAGGCGGGCCGGCGGTTGCGGCAGTGGCCGGTGACCGCGGCGGCGGCCCGTTCCGGGGAGCTGTCGGCCGGGCAGGTGGAGGTGATCTGCGCGCAGGTTCCGGCCGGGTCGGTCGCACGGTGGGCTCAGCACGAATCGCTGATGGTCCCGACGCTGGTCGGGTGTGACGTGGCCGAGACCCGCCTGGCGATGACCCGTTGACGGCAGATCATCGACGGTGTCGACGAGAAGCCGCCGGTCGAGCGGAACGACCTGTATCTGTCGGTGTTGCCCGATGGTCACCAGCGTATCGACGGGAACCTCGACCACAAGACCGGAGCGATCGTCGGTGACGCCATCCGGGCCGCCCTGCGTCCCGATCTCGACGGTGAACCCGAACGGACCCCGTCCCGCCGCCGTGCCGATGCGCTCGCCGAGGTCTGCGCGTTCTACCTCGCGAACCGGCCCGGCCCGGCCACGCCCCGGCAGCGACCCAGCGCCCACGTGATCATCGACTGGGACGTCCTCGCCGGCACCGGAGGCCCGGGGTCGAGCCATTGGCTCGACGGCACCCCGATCTCGAACGCGGCGATGGCCCAGGTGCTCTGCGACGCGAACCTCCATCGGGTCATCGCCAGCGGCGCGAGCACGATCCTCGATTACGGCCGCGGCACGAAGGCCGTCCCCGCGAACGTCTGGACCGTCGTCGCACTGCGCGACCGGCACTGCCGCTTCCCGGGCTGTGACCTGCCCAGCCCCCGCTGCGACGCCCACCACGTCACCCACTGGCTCCACGGCGGCCCCACCAGCCCCGCCAACCTCGCCCTCCTGTGCGAACGGCACCACACGCTCATCCACCGCGCCGGCTGCGAGATGAAGCTCCTCCCCGACGCACGAGTCGAGATCACCCTCCCCACCGGCCGCACCCTCACCAGCCACCCCCCACCCCTCACCGGAACCGGGCTCAACACCAGCCGCGGACCCTGAGACACGGCAAGGCACGACCAGAGCTGTCGGAAGGTACGGCCGGGCCCCGTCGCTCTGGGAGATCCGGCGGGCCCGTTCGTTCCAGCGAGGGGTGACCGCTCGTCGGGCTCGTACAGGTTGACGGCGTTCACGTACATGACCATGCCGGGCTGCTCGACCCACCACACGTCGATCTGCAACGGACCCCGATCGCCTCGTTGTGTCGAGACGTAGATAGAGGCGTCGTGACCCCGCACGGTCGTCCGTTGCGCCTCGATGGGTACTTGCCTGGCGTAGATCGCCTGCTCGTCGTCGAGCCCCGGGTCTGGTCTGGTGGACGGTTGAATCGGCTGTTCCCACTCGGCTTCTGAACCGAGCATCGTGCGCCCGTTGTAGCAGGAACCGCTGCATTGGCCCCGGGCCAGTGGTTCGGCTCCACACGAATCGGACGGTGGCCACGCCGGGTTCGGTAGCGCTCGTACGATGATCTGATGGTGACCATGTGGTCGATCCGCCCCTATTCCGGCCCGCCGGTGCCCGAGCGCATCTCGGTCGCTGAGCAGCGTGCGATCCTGTCGGACACGGGCCTACTGGTGCAGCGTCCCGGCGTACCGGGGGCGGTGGTGGTCGATTCGTCGGGCAGCCTGGTGCTCGCCATCTCGAGCGCCAGCGAGGTGCGGTTCGTCCGCGGTGCGTCGGTGCCCAGCACGGCGGAGGTGTTGGCGCCTGCGCCGCCCGGCGTGGCTTGGCCGGCGATCGGGCGGATCGGCCACGACGGTCTCGGCTGGACCGACTGGCGGCACGAGTCGCTCGATGGGTCGGTGCTCGGGACCGGTGAGGCCGGGTCGGCGAAGGGGCGGGAGTGGGGTCTCTTCGCCGGCGCGGCCATGACGGCCGGCGCCGACCGGTTCACACTCGACGACGTGGTCCGGCCGGAGTCCGATGAGGAGCGGGCGCGCCGTGAACGGCGCCGCTTCTTCCGATCCGAGAGGCTCGCCGGGAGCGCGCTCGGGCACCGGTTCATCGCGACCGACGGTAGGGAGGCGGGTCGACTGCTCTGGACCGGCGCCGTTCAGCCCCAGCACCACGAGCGGCCCTACGAGTGGCGGCTCGAATGGGCGGCTGATCGGCCCGATGACGCGGTGCTGGTGGGGGCGGCCGCCTGCTCGCTCCGATTCATGGCATTCGTGGGGACGATGCTCTCAATGTCGTGACGAGGGCGCGACCGTGACGAGGGCGCGAACGTCGATGACCTCCGGGGCGGGTGCTCGCGTGCGACGCGAGCATCACCTGCAACACCTGTGTTCGAAGTGCCGGAAGGCCGGCGTGTCGGCGCACGACGGCCCTCGGCCGAACCTCAGGTGCGCCAGTCCATGATGGTCTGGGTGAGCAGCGTCAGCGAGGTGGGGTGGTCGATGAACTCGCCGGCATCAGAACTGAGGGCGTCGAGCTCGGGGCGGGCGGCTGCGAGGTCGTCGAGCGAGTCGAACCAGAGCTCGGAGATGCCGTCGAAGCCGTACCCGAGCGGCGGGGGGACGATGACCACGTTGTGGAAGTGACGGCGCAGCACCCGGTTGAGGACCGGCTGGCTGATCGTGCGCTCGCCGTGGGCGTGCCACCGGGCGACGAAGTCGCTGGGGCCGATCCCGGTGCGGGCGCGCACGAACTGCACGACGACGATCATGCCGCGCTCGCTGCCGTCGGACTGGCGGAAGGCCTTCTCCTCGCAGAGGATGGCGAAGTCGCGCACGTACGTCGAGAAGACGAGGAGCTCGTCGCACGAGGTCACGTCGCTCGTGTCGAGGGCGCGGGCGACCGACGGGATGGAGTGCACGCCGTTCAGCCCGAGGATCGCGACGCCGTCGTATTCGCTCGACGCCCCCGGGAGCAGCTCGCCCCCCGGCTGCACGTGGCAGTACGCGCCACCTCGGTACTCGGCGAGGAGCTCGGGCAGCCCCGATGCCAGACGGGCGTGGCGCCGCCAGCGGCGGGGGAACTCGTCGGCGCTCAGGGCCGGGTTGCGGCGGGCGAGGTAGATCAGCTTGGCCGACACGGATGTTCTCCTCGGTGGTGGGTGGCCGCACGCTTCGCACGTGCGACACGGGGTCTCAGGGCACGAGCACGCCTCGGGCGAGCAGGCCGGCCGTGAGGTCGGCAAAGGCGTCGTGGAGGCCTTCGAGCGGGTATTGGTGCGAGACGAGCTCGTCGAGCAGGAGATCGCCCTTGAGATACAGGTCGACCAGGCGAGGGATGTCGTCGGCGACCCGGCTCGATCCGTACCGGCAACCCATGATCGCCTTGTCCTGATAGAGCTTGAAGGGCGAGATCGTGAGCGTGGCGTCGAGCCCGGCGACGCCGAGGATGACGACGCTGCCCCCCGGACCGGTCATGTCGAGCGCGCTCTGCATCGTGGCCTCGGCGCCGACGCACTCGAACGCGAAGTTGACCCCGCCAGGGACGATTCGGTGTACGGCGTCGACGACGCCGGGCGCGTCGTGAGCCGAAGCGTCAACGAAATCGGTGGCTCCGAAGCGCCGGGCGAACGCCTCCTTTGCCGGATTGGTGTCGACGGCCACGATGCGGGTCGCCCCGGCGATGCGGGCCGCCTGGATCACGTTGAGGCCGACCCCACCGATACCGACGACGGCGACGGTGTCGCCCCGGTACACCCGGGCCCGGTTGAACACGGCGCCCGTCCCGGTGACGACTCCGCAGCCGATGAGGCAGGCGCTGGTGAAGGGCACGGAAGGGTCGATGCGAATGGCCTGGCTCTCACGCACCACCACCCGCTCGCTGAAGACGCCGGTGTTGGCGAATGCGGTGACGGGTTCGCCGTGGAGGCGGAACGGCTGCGGAAAATCGCTCGGGCCGGGGGCCTCGCCGGCGAGGGCTCGCCGGGCCATGGCCCGTCCCAGGCGGGAGTTGGTGCACAGGGTCGGTCGTCCCGCGGCGCACACCGCGCAGCGACCGCAGTTGTCGATCGTCGAGAGGACGACGTGGTCGCCCTCGGCGACGGTCGTCACCTGTGCTCCCACGGCCTCGACGACGCCGGCGCCCTCGTGGCCCATCACGAAGGGCGTCAGCATCAGGCCCGCGATCTTGCCGTTCGTGACCGCCAGATCGGAGGCGCACACCCCGGCCGCTTCGATGCGCACGAGCACCTCGTCGGGCTCGGGATCGCGCACCGTCAGAGCGTCGGTGCAGACGATCTCGGTCCCCGTGAACACGATCCCACGCATCGTCGGTCCCGTCGTTGGCGCTCGGCCGTCTCGGCCGTCTCGGACATTGACGGCTCGCAGGCTAACGAACGCTACGGGGCAGCCTTCGTTGCGGCGACGGCTCGGACGATCGCCGCCACCGAGCGGTCGACGTCGGCCTCGGTCGTCGACCAGTTGCTCACCGAGATCCGCATGGCGGCCCGGCCCTTCCACACCGTGGCGCCCATCCAGCACTCGCCGCTGCTCTGCACCGCCGCCACCACGGCCGCCGTACGCGTGTCGGAGTCGTCGAAGCGCACGAGCACCTGGTTCGACGCGACGTCGTTGCAGATCTCGACGCCGGGCACGAGCCGCAACCGGTCGGCGAAGCGGCTCGCCAACACGCAGCACCGGTCGACCATCTCGGCCACACCGTTACGCCCCAACTGCGCGAGCGCTGCGTACACGGGGAGCGCCCGGGCCCGCCGTGACGACTCGGGGGCCCAGTGGTGGTTGTCGCGCCCGTCGACGGTTGCGCCGAGGTACGGGGCGATCCAGGCGCAGGCCGCCCGGTGGGCTTCGGGATGGGCGCACAGCACGATCCCGCAGTCGTAGGGCACGTTGAGCCCTTTGTGGGCGTCGGTGGCCCACGAGTCGGCCCGGTTCCAGCCAACGACGAGATGCCGGCGCTCGGCAACCGCCGCGACCCAGGCCCCGACAGCCCCGTCGACGTGCACCCAGGCTCCTACGTCGGGGGCATGCGCCAGATCGCAGATGGCGCCGATGGGGTCGAAGGCACCGGTGTTCACGTTGCCGCTCTGGGCGCACACGATCGTGGGACGGCCTCTCGTGGCCTCGAGCGCTGCCGGGAGCGCACCCACGTCGAGGCGGCCCTGGGCGTCGGCGGGGACGACGGTGATGGCGTTGGTGCCCAGCCCGAGGTAGCGCACGACGAGGTCGATGGTGGCGTGGCGCTCCTCACCCACGATCACGCTGATCGCCGGGGCGCCGGTGAGACCGTCGGCTTCGACGTCCCAACCCGTCCGACTGAGCAACTCGTGACGGGCCGCGGCCAGCCCGGTCCAGTTCGCCATGGTCGCCCCGGTCACGAAGCCGTACGAGACCCCGGCCGGGAGGCCGAGGAGCTCGGTCACCCAGCGTCCGGCCGTCTCCTCGACGATCGACAGCGCCGGCGACATCACATGCGCTGCGGCGTTCTGGTCCCAGGCGGCGGTCAACCAGTCGGCTGCGACGGAGATCGGCAGCGCCCCGCCGGTGACGAAGCCGAAGTAGCGGGGGCCGGCCGTGGCGACGATCCCGGGAGTGACGGCGGCGACGAGCGCGTCGAGCGCGGCGACGGGGTCGATCGGCGACTCCGGGAGCGGCCCGCCGATGGCGGCCCGGAGCTCGGCGGCTGCGCCGCTCGGGCCGACGGGACGCTCGGCCACGCCGTCCAGGTATGCGCACGCATGCTCGAAGGCTCGCCTGAGCACGAGGGCATCTTCACGACCGGGCGAGCTGGCATTCATTCCGCGATGATGCCGTACTTCGCTGCCGATGCCCGAGAGATTCGGCGCCCGAGCCTGGAGTGACCATGAGCGATCCCACGGACACGACGAGCAGCCTGGCCCCTGAAGCCGACCAGCATTCCGTGGCTGGGAAGGTCGTCATCGTGACCGGCGCCGGTCGGGGCATCGGCCAAGGCATCGCTCGTCATCTGGGCCGGGGTGGCGCCAGCGTCGTTGCCGCCGAGTGGAGGCCCGACCGGCTCGAGAACGTGACGACGGAGCTCACCGATCTCGGCGTGCCCCATCTCGGCGTGGTGTGCAACGTGATGGAGCAGGCGTCGATCGAGAGCATGGTTGCGGCGGCCATGGCCGAGTTCGGCCGGGTCGACGGTCTCGTGAACAACGCTCAGACGTTCGCATCGACGAAGCCCATCGCCGAGACCCCCGAGGCCGACATCGACGTGCTCATCACCTCGGGCGTCAAGGGCACGTTGTGGGCCATGCAGGCCGTGTATCCGCACATGCGGTCGCAGGGTTGGGGCCGCATCGTCAACTTCGGCTCGGCCGCCGGCGTCACCGGGGGCGAGGGATTCGCGGCCTACAACGCGTCGAAGGAGGCGATCAGAGCCCTCACCCGCACGGCGGCACGGGAATGGGGCCGCGACGGGATCTGCGTGAACGCCATCTGTCCGGCCTCGGCGGGGCACCGCTTGCCCCCAGGCGACGACGACCCGATCCGCAAGGCCGTGTGGAACCGCATGTACGACAACCATCCCATGGGCCGCGACGGCGATCCCGAGTACGACATCGCCCCCGTCGTGCGGTTCCTCTGCACCGACGCCTGCCGCTACCTCACCGGCCAGACCCTGATGGTCGACGGCGGAGGGGTCCTGTTCGCGTAACGGACGTCGCGTGACCCCGCCCCCGTCCCCGTCCCCGGCGCCCGCTCCGTCCCCGGCATGCGTTCAGTCCTGCGCCCGGACCTCGGCCAGGATCTCCCGCAGCTCCCAGGGCTTGGTGATGCGGCGCACGTCGGGCATGGCCAGCCAGTTGGGGATGGCCGTCGTGGTGTCGAGACGGGCGAAGGCCGGCCCCGCGGGCCAGAAGCGGCGCGAGAGCTTCTGCTCGTCGGTCGTGCCCATCTTCTCGACCGCGGCGGCGTACTCGCCCGCGGTGGCCCGGGCACCCTTGACGTCCCAGTAGTCCTCCTCGTAGTCGAAGAGCCCGTCGCCGGCGTAGCGAGCCGTCGAGATCCCAGCGAAGTCGAAGTACGCAGGGCCGTCAGGATCGGGGTTGTCCCGCCGGTTCTGCAGGTACCACACGACTCGGCCCGTCTCGTCGACCATGTACCACTCGAGCACCGTGTAGATCTCGGGGACGCCGGCCATCACCGGGTTGATCCAGGCCTCGATCTCGCGGGTGCCGGTGAGGTTGCCCCAGAACCGTTCCACGTAGCAGGCATCGTGGGTGAACAGCCGTGCCCAGGCGGTCCAGTCCTCCTCGACGCAGCCGATGAGATAGAAGTTCTGGAACGCCTCATCGACTTCCTTGCGGTCGAACCGCTTGCCGTGATCGAGCAACGGGTTGACGGGCGACGGGTGAATCGGCACCTGGCTCATGAGTGCGCTCCTCGGGTGGTCCGGGCGCCGCGGACCAGGCGACCGCTGCGGGAACCGGTCGAGTCGCCGTCGACGAACGCGACCTCGCCCGACACGATGGTGTGGCGGTATCCCCGAGCCGCCTGGAGCAAGCGCTTCCCGCCCGTCGGGAGGTCGTAGGCGATGCGGGGCGGGCCGATGCCCAGGGCGTCCCACTCGATGAGGTTCACGTCGGCCTTGTAGCCGGCGGCCAGCACGCCCCGGTCGTGCAGCCCCACGAGGCGAGCGGTGTCGGCCGTCTGGCGCTTGACCAACCAGGGAACGGGGAGCCGCTCGCCCCGGGTGCGGTCGCGGCCCCAGTGGGTGAGCAGATAGGTCGGGAACGAGCCGTCGGAGATGAGCGTGCAGTGGGCTCCGGCATCGCCCAGGCCGGGGACGGTGCTCGGCGAGAGCAGCATCTCGCGGGTGGTCTCGCAGTCGCCATCGGCGTAGTTCATCACCGGCACGTACAGCACCCGATGGCCATCGGCGCCGGTGAGCCAGTCGTAGGCCACCGCCAACGGCTCGAACCCGGCGGCTGCAGCCCGGCCCGTCACCGAATCCTCGGGTCGGGGCTCGTAATCGGGCGGATCGCCGAGCGGGAACATGCGTGACGGATCGGCCAGGGCGAGTCGTCGCGTTCGGGCCTCGGCGATGATCGCCGTGCGCACCAGCGGGTCGCGCAGCCTCACGAGCCGCTCGGGCAGCGGGAGCTCGTCGAGCGGCAGGTAGGTCGGGCACATCTTGAAGGGGTGGATGCGCGACTCCAGCCCCATCACCAGTCCGACGGGGCGGGCCGCCACCTGACCCCGCATGGGCAATCCGGACCGGTCGGCAGCCTCGATGTGATCGAGCAGTCGCCGCCACTTGGTGGGCGCGGCGTCGCTCTGGAGGACGGTGATCGACATCGGTCGCCCCGACGTGAGAACCATCTGGCGCAACAGCTCGAACTCGGCGTCGAGATCCTCCCAGTCGCAGATGATCTCCATGACCCCGGCACCTGCTTCGGCGAGACCTCGGGCGATCCCGAGCAGCTCGGCGCTCGTTGCCGTGAGCGACGGGGTGGGCTCACCGTCGCGGGTCTTGTGGTTGACTGTGCGTGATGTCGTGAACCCCAGTGCTCCGGCGAGGATCGCTTCGCGTGTCAAGCGGGCCATGGTCGTGATCTCGGCGTCGGTCGGGTGCTGGCGGTGGTCGGCGCCGCGCTCGCCCATCACGAAGGCCCGCAACGCGCCGTGGGGAAGCTGGGCGCCCACGTCGATCGCCCGGGGGAGACGGTCGATGACGTCGAGGTACTCGGGGAAGCTCTCCCATCCCCAGGTGATGCCCTCGTGCAACACGCTCCCCGGGATGTCCTCGACACCTTCCATCAGCCCGATCAGCCAGTCGTGGCGATCGGGTGCCACCGGTGCGAAACCCACGCCGCAGTTGCCCATCACGACGGTCGTCACGCCATGCGAGCACGACGGGCTGAGCAGCGGGTCCCACGACACTTGGCCGTCGTAGTGGGTGTGCACGTCGACGAGACCCGGGGTCACGAGCAGGCCGTCGGCGTTCAGCTCCTGCCGGCCCGGCCCATCGACACGACCGCCGCAGGCCGTGATGCGATCGCCGTCGATGGCCACGTCGCCGGTGTGGGGCTCGCCGCCGGTCCCATCGACGATCGTCCCGCCGCGAATCACGAGATCGTGCATGGTGTCATTGCCTCCAGGCGAGTGCGCACCGGTCTGACCCATGGGGGTCAACGGATTCGCCGGCTCGGAGCCTACGGCGGATGCCGCCGGCTACGCCGCGTTCACGCTCACGCTCAAGCAGAAGCGTCGGGCGTCGGTGACATGCCCGCCGGGAACCTCGAAGATCACGTCGGGGCCGTCGGCGAGCCCCAGGGTGAGATGACCCATGCGGGGGAAGCCTGCGGCACCGGTGACGGTCGCGCTGCGGATCCCGTCGGGTCCCAACGAGCCGAGCAGGTGCTTGGGCTTGCCCATGGCCGACATGGCCCACACCGCAAAGCGGCGATTCGTGAGACCGAAGATCATCTGCGGCACCACGGGGAACGGGAGGTGCTCGGCGGCTGCTCGCGTCGCTTCGCGGAGATGATCGAGCGACCGGGCCGCCTCGTCGCCCGAACCGCCTCCGAAGGCGGCACCGGTGGCGGCCGCCGTCTGGGCGAGCATCGCCCCGGGGACGAACGCCTTGAAGCCCACCACGATCTGCTCGTCCTGCTCGAGGTCGCCGCGTACCAGTGCCACCAGCCTCGCTGCGTAGCTCCCCATGGTGCGCTCATCGACCCCTGCCGTACGAACCCTTGAACCCGCGCGGGTGCATTGGCCCGAATCAGGCAGGGGGACGGCTCAGGTGCGTTCGTAGCGCCAGCCGGCGGGGAGCATGTGCAGGCGGTGGCGGGGGCCCGGAACGTCGGCGTCGGATGCGTCGTAGCCTGCGTCGCCGGCCCACAGCGCCACCGCGCTCTCACCGACCCGGGCGATGTGGGTCTCGAAGAACAGCGGCTCGGTCTGCTCGGCGTGCGCCACGGCTTCGGCGACGGTGGCGTGCTGGGTGAGCTCGTGGAGGGTGACCCACGTGGGCGGCACCATGTCGATCTCGCCGGAACGGTGGCGATCGATCACGTCGGCCGGGCGCAGCCACGCGTGGTCGTGGATCTCGCCTCCGTCGATCGTCACCGAGTCGGCCGTGGGCGCCGGCGCCACGAAGAACCATGTGGCGAAACGCTTTGGTGCCTGGGGCGGCGGTACCCAGTGGGCGAAGAACACGCAGCGGTCGGGATCGACGACCAGACCGGCTTCCTCCCTGGCCTCGCGTACCGCGGCAGCCCGGGCGGCGAGGAACTCGTCTGACGGGGCATCGGCGCTGAAGTCGCCGGGATCGACCCGCCCGCCAGGGAACACCCACCCACCGCCGACGAACGCCAGCGCGGCGTTGCGGTGCAGCATGAGCGTCTCGATGCCGGCCGGCGTGTCGCGGAGCAGGATCACCGTGGCCGCGGGGATCGCCTCGAAGGTCTTGCCTGTGCGGGCGGCCTCGGTGGCCCAGTCGCCGAAGCGCTTGCCGTCCCAACGCCGGGGACCGGACTCGGACGACGGCGTCGGCTCGGCCGGTTCGGTGCTCGCAGGCGGCCCGGTCGTCTCGCTGGTCATGGGTGCACCGTACCGCCGCTTCGTTGAGCCTGGGCCACCGGCTAACTTCCGCCGATGCATCTCCGTTGGGACGACGAGACCGAGAAGTTCCGAGCCGAGCTGCGGGCCTGGCTCGACGAGCACGCACCGACCCCCGAGACGATGGCGGCTGATCCGGCGCTCTCGGCATCGCACTACCCGTCGTGGGCCCGGCCCTGGCAGCGGAAGCTCTTCGACGCCGGCCTGCTCATCCCCGGGCTGGGACCCGAGTTCGGAGGACGTAACCTCGGTCCCGTCGAGCAGCTCATCTACTACGAGGAGTTCCTCGCTCGGCACCTGCCACGCTCGACGAACTGGACGGGAGTGAGCATCGTCACCCCGTCGATCCTCGACTACGGGACGCCCGAGCAGATCGAGCGCTTCGCGATGCCCGCCTTGCGGGGCGAGACCTCGTGGTGCCTCGGGATGAGCGAGCCCAACGCCGGGAGCGACTTTGGCGGCCTGAAGACCAAGGCGGTGCTGCACGGCGACACGTTCGTCGTCAACGGGCAGAAGATCTGGACCTCGGGCGCCCACCACTCCGACTGGGTCATCCTCTTCGTGCGCACCGATCCGGAAGCGCCCAAGCACAAGGGCATCTCGTGTCTGCTGGTCGACCTCCGGTCGCCGGGCATCGAGATCCGCCCGATCCACGAGCTCGTGGGCGGTGACATCCACGACCTCAACGAGGTGTTCTTCACCGATGTCGAAGTGCCCGCCGATCAGCTGCTCGGCCCGCTGCACGGAGGATGGGCCGTGAGCCAGGGATCGCTGGCGCACGAGCGGGCCATCCTGTGGGTCGAGGGCTGGTTCCTGGCCGCCGAGGCTCTCGGGCATCTGGCGGGCCTGGCTGCGCGCCCCGACGACATCGGCGCCGGGCTCAAGCACGACCGGAGGTTCCGCGACATCGTCGCCGCCCGCTACATCGACGTGCACGCCATGCAGTGCATGGGCTACCGGGGTTTCACCAAGTCGATGTCAGGCAAGGCATCGCCCGAGCACTCGATCCTCAAGCTGTTCGCGTCCGAGACCCTCCAGAACATCGACCTGGCGGGCATCGACGCCGTCGGAGCCGAGTCGGTCGACTGCGTCGATCTCCAGCACTACTGCGATCATCGCTACTACACCGGGAACTGGGTCATGTCGTACCTCGGATCGTTCGCTTCGACCATCCCCGGGGGCACCAGCGAGATCCAGCGCAACATCGTGGCCGAGCGCATCCTCGGCCTGCCCCGGCGCTGACGGCAGAGCAAGGAGGCAGACGTGAAGGAGGCAGACGTGAGCGCGACACGGACGAGCCCGTCGTTCACCCCGGTGGCCGGGGCGTGCGGGGCCGTGCTCGAAGGCCTCGACGTGTCGGGCCCGCTCGGTGCCGACGAGGTCGCAGTTCTGCGCGCCGGCCTGCTCGAGCACCAGGTGCTGTTCGTGCGGGGCGCCCATCTCGACGACGAACAACACCTGGCGCTGGCCCGATGCCTCGGCGAGCCGTCGGTGTTTCCCATCGTGAAGCTGATGGGTGGCGATCGGGTGCTCAGCGTGATCGAGGACTCGCCCGGGAGCCCGCCCGACGCCGACGGGTGGCACACCGACGTGACGTGGAGCCCGACGCCGCCGTCGATCGCGCTGCTGTGCGCGCTCGAGGTCCCGTCCGTGGGTGGCGACACGTTGTGGGCCTCGACCACCAGGGCCTACGACGCGCTCTCGCCGGTGATGCAGCGCTTCTGTGACCCGCTCGAGGTGTACCACCACCCCGGCCCGAGGTTCATCGACGCCGTCGCCCGGTCGTTCGGACCCGAGGTGCGGGAGCGGATCGAGCAGTTCGTGGACGGCGCCACCCACCCGCTCGTCAAGGTGCACCCCGAGACCGGGGCCAAGGTGCTGTTCCTCGGCGGCTCGTTCATGCAGCACATCGTGGGCCTGCACCCGGCCGAGAGCACGCTGTTGCTCGGCTACCTCCAGGGAATCCTCGACGACCCCAACCTCCACGTCCGCTGGCGCTGGCAGCCGGGCGACCTGGCGATCTGGGACGAGCGCTCCACCAACCACCGTGCGCTCTCCGACCACTTCCTCGACGCCCCCCAACACCGCCGCATGCGCCGCTGCACCGTCGAGTAGCGGGCCCGAGGTCGAGCGGCGGTCCGAGAGCGGGGGGTCCGAGAGCGGGGGTCCGAGAGCGGGGGGTCCGAGCTACCGGGGAG
>VFJJ01000168.1 GCA_009886115.1 Actinomycetota bacterium | reverse complement strand
GACACCGACACCGACACCGGCTCCGACCCCGACACCTCGGGGACCGCCGTGGAGAGCACCGCGGTGACCGCCTCCACGATGAGCGAGGCTGGTGACGCCGGTGACACGGGCGCAGCGTCAGCCGCCCCTGCGCCGGGCGAAGCGCTGAACAGCGCCGGGCTCACCCACCGCCAGGTGTTGTGGTGCTTCACCGGTCTGCTCACCGGCATGTTCCTGGCGTCGCTCGACGGCACCATCGTCAACACGGCGCTCCCCACGATCGTGGGCGACCTCGGCGGGCTGTCGCAGATCTCGTGGGTGTCGAGCGGCTATCTGCTCACGTCGACCGCGGCCACGCCCCTGTTCGGCAAGATCGGCGACCTTTACGGACGCAAGAAGCTCTTCGTGGTGTCCGTTGTGTTGTTCATCATCGGATCGTTGCTGTCGGGTCTCGCCCAGACCATGACCCAGTTGATCGCCGCCCGAGCCGTTCAGGGTCTCGGGGGCGGCGGGATCTTCGCCTTGTCGATGGCCATCATGGCCGAGATCGTCTCGCCCCGGGAACGGGGTCGCTACCAGGGCTACCTGGTGGGCTCGTTCGCCCTGTCGAGCGTGGCCGGCCCGGCGATCGGCGGGCTCTTCACCGACCACCTGAGCTGGCGCTGGGCTTTCCTGTGCAACGTGCCGCTGGGCATCGGGGCGGTGATCCTCATCGTCGCCGTCTTGCACCTTCCGGTGCACACGACCCAGGCCAAGGTCGACTACATCGGCGCGGCACTGGTCGTCGGAGCGGTGTCGCTGCTCGTGCTGACCGGCCTCTGGGGCGGACGGGAGTACCCGTGGGGATCGCCGACGATCCTCATGATGACGGCGGGCGGCATCGTGCTCACGACCCTGTTCGTGCTGCAGGAGCGGCGAGCGGCCGATCCTCTGCTCCCCCTGCGGATCTTCCGAAACGACATCGTCACGGTCACCTCGATCCTCATGGCGTTGCTGGGCATCGTGATGTTCGCCGCGTTCTTGTACCTCCCCCTGTTCTTCCAGGTGGTCGACGGAGCCACGGCCACTCGATCGGGATTCCTCATGATCCCGTTGATGATCGGGGTGATGATCGGCTCCTTCGTCGCCGGGCGCCTGCTGAGTCGGCTCGGGCGCTACCGCATCTTCCCGATCGTGGGGACGCTGTTCGTGCTCGTCGGCACGGTGATCCTGGCGACCATCGACCAGGACACGTCGCGGGCGGTGATCTTCACGGCCATGATCCTCCTCGGGACCGGGATCGGTCTGGTCTTCTCGGTCGCCGTCATCGCCAGCCAGAACGCCTGCGAGTACCGCGATCTCGGGGTGGTCACCTCGGCCGGGAACTTCTTCCGCTCGCTGGGCGGCGTGTTCGGCCTCGCCGGCTTCGGAGCGCTGCTGAACAACCGGATCGCCCACTACTTCGTGCAACTGGTCCCTGGCGCGTCGGCGCTCGAGCCCGACGACCTGTTCACCTCACCCGAGCGCATTCGCGCGCTCGATCCGGCAGTGCGCGAGGGGGCCATCGAGACGCTCTCACGCTCGATCCACGTGGTGTTCGTGGCCGCGGTGCCCGTCGCCCTCATCGCGTTCTTCGTGGTGCTGAAGCTGCGCGAGATCCCGCTGCGGTCGACCGTGCACGGCGCTGCGGGCGATGACGGGGCTGACGCGGCCGCCGTCGATCGCCTCGATGTCTCGTTGGGACATTGACGATGACGGCAACCGACGCGGCGAGCCCGCCGGCACGGATGACCCGGGCGCGCCTCGCGACGATCGCCGCCTGCGCAGCGGTGGTGTGCTGGGGCGTCGGCAACGCGTTCAACAAGAAGGTCGGCGTGTCCGGGCTCACGCTGGCGTTCTGGCGCTCGGTACTCGGCTCGGGCGTCATGGTCTCGCTCCTGTACGCGACCGGCGGGCGCCTGTCGTGGCGCGTGTTCCGCCACAGCGCGCTGAGCGGAGCGATGTTCGGAACCCAGATCGCCTTGTTCTTCACGGCGATCCACCGGACGGGCATCACCAACGCCACCATGATCGGTGCGCTGAACCCCGTCCTGGTCATGTTCGTGGCGTGGCGATGGATGGGCGAGCGGGTGTCTCGATTCGACGTGCTGCTGGGCTTCGGTGCCCTCTGCGGGGTCGGCATCGTCATCGTCGGAGGATCGGGCGGACCCGAATGGAGCCCCAGCGGTGACGTGCTCGCTTTCATCGCCCTGTTCATCTGGGCGGGGTACTACCTCATGATCAAGCGGGCCCGGGTCGAGCTCAACCCGTTCGAGTTCATGGCGGGTGTCGTCACCGTCGCGGCGGTGGTGCTCACGCCCATCGCGCTGATCGGCAGCGACGATCTCGGCTCGATGACATCGGCCGACTGGGCCTGGTGCGTGGCCATCGTCCTGCTGCCTGGCGCCGCCGGCCATCTCCTCAACACCTGGGCCGTGCACTACCTCCCGGTCTCGCGCCAGTCGCAGCTCAGCCTCGGAATTCCCGTGGTGGCGTTGGCCGCGGCCGCGATCCTTGTTGGCGAACGGGTGAACGCCTGGCAACTCCTCGGCGTCGCCGTCACCATCGCGGCGCTGGCGTTGCTCATCCGCCGCGCCAGCGCCGGCGTGTGATCCCAGGACCGCCAGCACCGCCACCGCCACCGCCAGCACCGCCGCCGCCCCGCCACCGCCACCGGGGCGGCGTTCAGGCGCTGACGGCGCTCAGGCGAGGAAGTTCTTGAACTGCCAGGGATCGGTACGGTCGAGGTCGCGGGCGTTCCAGCCGGCGAAGACATCCTTGCGACTCGAGACGGGGTCCCAGTCGGCGGCGCCGCTCCACCACGTGCCCAGGTAGCGCTTGGCAACGCCGAGGATCTCGTCGTAGGGCAGCTCGTCGGGTACCCGGAAACCCGAGTCGGGGTTCACGATCATCCACCGGATGGCCGCCACGATCGAGCCCGCGACCTGGAGGGTCGTCGCGTTCTGCGACGGGATCACGGCCCGGGCTTCTTCGATCGACAGCAACGAGCCCGTCCACCAGGACCGGAAGTCGTGACCCATGAGGAGCACACCGAGCTCGTCGCGGCCGCTCACGATCTCGTCGTTGAGGATCCGCTGCTCGGGCTGGATCACCCACTGGCGCATCTCGAGCTCGTGCACGCTGCTCACCGCGACCTCGGACGGGCAATACGCGTAGTTCACGGTGGGGCGGTAGAGCGGACGGTCGCCGTCCCACACGGTGAGGTGCTCCGACATCGTGAACGCCTCGCCGTGACGGATGACCATGCCGGTGATCTCGCCGGACGGAACCCACGACCTCACCCAGGTCTTCATCCCCGGCTGAGCCAGGCAGATCTGGTTGCCGGGCTTGCCCTGGTGGACATACGCATTGGGGGGGAGCCACTTCTCGTGCGTACCCCAACCGAGCTCGGCCGGGGCGACACCCTCTTCGTAGAAGCCCTCCACCGACCACGTGTTGACGAACTCGTTGAAACGCTTGGGAACGTTGGTGATCTGCGTGTCGCGCTCGGCGATGTGGATCACCTTCACGCCGAGGTGCCGGGCCAGCGAGGCGAAGTCGGACGCGGCGCGGGCCCGTTCGAGAGCCGCTCGACGCCTGCCCTTGGCCCGGCCCTCGCCCAACACGCGGTCGGAGATGTCGACCAGCGCTTCCTTGGTGAAGTGCGAGACCAGCCCGGGATTGGCGCCGTGCTCGACGACCGCGGTGGCTCCCCGCCGACCACCACCGTCCCATCGGGCGATCGTTCGGCGGATGTCCATGTGGCGCACGTACAGCGTGCGATCGAGGGGGCTGACGTCGGCTGCGCCCGCGTACGGGTCCCAGACCTCGACGGAGGTGTTCAGGTACATGACCCCCTTGTCGTGGCACCACTGGAGGATCGTGGGGTTGTCGATGTTCCAGGCCAGGTCGACGAGCAGATCGCCTTCGCGCAGGTGGCGCGACAGCGTCTCGTCGAGGTTCTCCCTCGTGATCTGGTCGACGACGTACCGCACGCCGCGCTTTTGGACCTCACGCACGCGCTTGCGGTTGTCGACCATGTCCATCACGGTCACCTGCTTGGGCGCGACGTCGAGCTCGTCGAGCAGCAGGGGCAGGGTGCACTGCGACACCGAGCCGCAGCCGAGCACGAGGATGCGGCCGCGAAAGGGCACCGGGGTGGACGGGTTCATGGGCGGAACTCCTAGAAGACAAGGACCGGCCAACCGGTTCGGAACAGGCGCTCCACGTCGACCTCGTACGACCCTCGCCGTGTCACGGCGACAGTGGGCCCGGTGCGGACCGTGGGAGGGAAAGAGTCTGCTCGCTCAGCGGGCTCCACGCACATCGGCGGTCCGAATAGCGTTCCCGCCATGAACAAGGTGCGATGTGGGTTCTTCTCGTTCACCGAGATCCTCGACGGCGAGCACCGCTCGTACAACGAGTGGCACCAGCTCGACCACATGCCCGAACAGTTCCCCATCCCGGGTGTGGCGCAGGGGCAACGTTGGGTCTCGTCACCGCGCTGCATCGCGGCCCGGCTGGTCTCCGACGGGCTGCTCGACCCGATCCACTACGTGACGCTGTACCTCATGACCGAGCCCGTACAGCGCACGCTCGACGAGTTCATGCACCTCGGCGGCGAGCTTCACGCCAAGGGCCGCTGGCACCATCATCGAACGTCGCACCTCAGCGGCGCCCTCATGCGCGTCCACGCCCACGCGTCGCCCCGCGTCCGCATCTCTGCCGAGGCGGTGCCCTGGCGGCCGACCCGCGGCCTGTTCGTGACTGTGCAGGAGGTGCTCGACCAGTCCCGACTCGATCCGTTCCTGGCTTGGGAGGAGGGTCATCACCGCCGGGCGCTCGAGGTGCCCGGGGTCGCTGGAATATGGACGTTCGCCCGGCACTCGCCGGTGACCACCCGCCGGCCGATGCCGCTCGAGGCCCGCATCACCGTGGCCTACCTCGACGACGACCCGGTCGCGGTCACCGAGCGCCTGGCCGAGTTCGCCCGCGACGATCGCTACCCCGGCGACCGGGCCGTCAGCACCCGCTTCGCCGGGCCCTTCGAGACGATCATTCCCTGGCAGTGGGACTGGTTCGACACCCCCTGACGACACGACGTTCAACCGAGCGGCAGCGCGACGATCTGGCTCGCCGCGACCCGGCCCTTGGCCAGGTCGACGATCCCGAAGCTGGGCCAGGGATGCCGGCGCCGCTCGGTGGGTGAGCCCGGGTTGAACAGCCGCTGCCCCTCGACGCCGACCTCGTCGATGGGCACGTGGGAATGGCCGTAGATCACGAGATCAGCGTCGGGGAACCGCCGCCGCAGCCGGCCCGCCCTCCCGGCCGTGGCCCCGGTCTCGTGCACCACGGCGATGACGACGCCGTCGATCACCAACTCGAGCACCTCGGGCAGCACGGCTCGGAGGCCGTGGTCGTTGTTCCCGAGCACCGCGTGCACCGCCGCCGCCTTCGGGGCCAGACCGGTCACATGATCGACGACCCAGGGCTCGACGAGATCGCCGGCGTGCACGACCACGTCGGCCTCGGCGAGCGCGGCGCACACCGCGTCGGGCAACCGCCGGTTCCAGGCTCGGCGCAGATGCGTATCGGCCAGCACGACGATCCGGGTCACGGGCGGCTCACGCTCCCCCGGCTCGGCCGATGAGCGCTCGGAACCGATCGGCATCGACGTTGCCGCCGCTCACGATCACCCCGACCCGGCGCCCGGCGACATCGGGGATGCGTCCCGCGAGCAACGCCGCCACGCCGGTCGCGCCGCTCGGCTCGACGACCAGCTTCGTGCGCTCGAACAGGAACACCATGGCCCGCACGATCTGGTCGTCGTCGACGGTGACGATCTCGGCCCCGGCCCGGCGCATGATCGCGAACGGGAGGTGCCCGAGAGCTTTGGTCTGCTGGCCGTCGGCGATCGTCTCGGGAACCGAGTCGAGCACGATCCGTCGTCCGGCGACGAGCGACTGCCGACCGTCGTCGCCCGCCTCGGGCTCGACGCCCACCAGGCGCGCTCGGCCCAGCCCATCGCCGAGACGGCCCCGAACCGCAACGGCCGTCCCGGCGAGCAGTCCCCCACCACCGACCGGCGCCACCACCACGTCGAGCGACGCCACCTCGTCGAGCATCTCCAGGGCCGCCGTGCCCTGGCCGGCGATCACCGCCGGATCGTCGAAGGGCGCGACGAGCGCATAGCCGGTGCGAGCCACCACGTCGGCGGCGATGGCCTCACGATCACCCGTCGACAGGTCGTACGTGACGACCTCGGCTCCGTAGCCCCGGGTGGCTGCGAGCTTCGCCGTGGGAGCCTGCGAGGGCATCACGATGATCGACGGGAGCCCGTGGAGCCGGGCGGCGAGCGCCACGGCCTGGGCGTGGTTCCCCGACGAGAACGCGACCACGCCGGGCGACCGTCCGTCGAGGGCGACGGCCGAGACCGCGTTGTACGCGCCCCGGAACTTGAAGGCGCCCATGCGTTGGAGGTTCTCGCACTTGAGGAACACCGACGCCCCGACGCGTTGGTCGAGCGTGCTCGATGTGACGACTGGCGTGCGGTGGGCGACGCCGAGCAGGACCGCCGCCGCCCTCTCGACGTCGGCGAGCGAGACGTCGGTGCTCACCAGGCGAGGAGTTCACGGGCCGCCGAGGCGATGTCGGCGACCTGCGGAAGGATGGCGTTCTCGAGGGACGGCTCGTAGGCGACGGGCGTGTCGGCTGCACCGACGCGGCGGACGGGGCCGTCGAGGTCGCCGAAGCAGTGCTCGGCGATCCAGGCGGCCACCTCGGCACCGAACCCGCACGTGAGCGTGTCCTCGTGCACCACGAGCGCCTTGCCGGTGTTGCGGATCGACTCGGCCACCATGTCGTGGTCCCACGGGGCCAGCGTGCGCAGGTCGACGATCTCGATGCCCCCGCGGACGCCTTCCTCGGTGAGCAGCGCCGCAGCCCGCCGCGACTTCTCGACCGTGGCGCCGTAGGTGACGATCGTGAGCGCCCGACCGCGCTGCACGTGCGACGCTCGTCCCACCGGGATCACGAAGTCGGGTCCGGGAAAGGGATCGCGGGTGTAGGGCTGGCGCAAGAGGTGCTTGTGCTCGAGGAACAGCACCGGATCCTCGCAGCGGTGCGCGGCCCGCAACAGTCCGGCTGCGTCACGAGCACGCGACGGGAACATCACGATGAGGCCGGGGATGTGGGTGAAGATCGACTCGCCGCACTGCGAGTGCCAGATGGAGCCGCCCGTGAGGTAGCCGCCGATGGGCACCCGCAGGACCATGGGGCACCTGAAGTTCCCGTTGGAGCGCCAGCGGATCGTCGCCGCCTCGCTCTTGATCTGGGTCATCGCCGGCCAGATGTAGTCGAAGAACTGGATCTCGGGGAACGGGCGCAGCCCCCGGATCGCCTGACCGACCGCCCGCCCGACGATGTTGGCCTCCGAGAGCGGCGTGTTGAAGCAGCGGGCCTCGCCATAGGTCCGCTGGAGCCCCAGCGTCGTCCCGAACACGCCACCCTTGCCCTCCACCTGACCGAGCAGATCGACGGGAGCATCGGCGACGTCCTCGCCGAACACCCGGATCCGCTCGTCGATGCCCATCAACTCGTGCAACGTGCGTCTGATCGCCTCGCCGAAGGCCACGACGTCGCCGCTCGCCGCGGCGGCGAGGCCGCCCGACGCTCCCGAAGCCCGGGCCGCAGCGACGGGCTCGACAACCTCGGCGGGCTCGGGCTCAGCGGGCTCAGCGATCTCGGGGAGCAGCCACACGTGCTCGCGAATCGACGCGGGGTCGGGGCGCACAGCGGCGAGGGCCTCGTCGGCGGCCCGGGCGACAATCGCCTTGGCCTCCGCGCGCATGGCGGCGACCCGGTCGTCGTCGACCAGCCCGCGGCGCACGAGCTCACGCACCATGACCTCGATCGGATCGTGGTCGGTCTCGTCGCGGAGCTCGTCGGCCGCTCGGTACTTCGACTGGGTGTCGGCGGCGGAGTGCGAGTAGGGGCGTGTCGTGATCGCGTGGATGAGCCCGGGGCCTTCTCCGGCCCGGACGCGAGCGACGGCGCGGGCTCCGATCCGGCGGGCCTGAAAGTAGTCGCGGCCGTCGACCCGATGGATCGCCAGCCCGCGGAAGCCCTGCACCAGCTCGGCCACCGGCGCCGGCTGCTGATCGGAGGCCCGCACCGAGATCGCCCAACCGTTGTCGGCCACGAGGTACAGCACGGGGAGGTGGAGCCGGCACGCGGTGTTCAACGACTCCCAGAACTCGCCCTCCGAGGTTGCACCCTCGCCGAGCGAGACGTACGTGATCTCGTCGCCGTGGGCATGCAGGCCCGGGAGGTTGCGGCGGGCGATGTAGCGGCTGGCCTCCGCACAGCCCACAGCAGGAATGCACTGGGAACCCGTCGGCGACGACTGGGTGACGATGTTGCGAGAGGCGTCGCCCCAGTGGCACGGCATCTGACGGCCGCCGGACGCGGGATCGGCCGCCGATCCGACCGCCTGGAGGAGGATCTGGGTCGGGCTCACACCCAGACCGAGCACGAGCGCCCGGTCGCGGTAGTACGGGAAGAACCAGTCGTACGAGGGCCGCAGCGACCGGGCCAGCGCCAGCAGCAGCGCCTCGTGCCCGGCGCCCGAGATCTGGAAGAAGACGCGGCTCTGCTTTTGCAGCGTCATCTCCCGGTCGTCGAGCGCCCGGGAGACCATCGCCATCTGGAGGTCGTCGATCAGCTCGTCGACGGGATGACCCCGATAGAGGCGAGCGTCGGGCGCGGGCGTCGTCTCGACCCCCGTCGAGCTGTTCGTGCTCACCGTGACGCTCCTCGCATGAAGCTCCTCCTTGCCTGAACGCTGCCGACGCGACAACCTCCAGGCCATACCCAGACGGTAGCCCCGGCGTACCGATCGCCCCGACGATGGAGAACAGCGATGACGACGCTCGACCCGGCAACCTTCAATCCCCTCGATGCCGTGGGGGAGATCCCGTACGACGACTTCGCCCTCGCTCGCCAGACCTGCCCGGTGGCGAAGACCGCATCGGGCGCCGTGTACCTCGCCCGCCACGACGACGTCCTCGCGGCCACCCGTGACGTGGGGAGCTTCGTGTCGTCGTTCCGTGAGGCCGGGGTGATCGTCCCCGAGGACGAGAAGCTCATCTCCGAGATCGCCGAGCCCCGCCACGGCCAGGTTCGCCGCATCATCAACTCGGCGATCGCCGCGCACAGGATCGGACGCATGGAGCCGTTCATTCGTGACCTCTGCGTCGAGCGCCTCGCTCCGGTGGTCGAACGGGGCGGGGGCGAGCTCGTGAACGAGGTGATCGCTCCCGTGCCGATCATCGTTGTGGCACATCTCATCGGCGTGCCTCCGGGCGACTGGGAGCAGTTCAGGGCCTGGAGCGACGAGGTTGTCGAGGGCACCTACGCCACCAAGAACCGCACCGATCGGGGCGAGGGCCTCACAGGTGGCCATCCCGAGTTCGCGGCGTACCTCGATGCCCGCATCGCCGAGTGTCGGGGCGCGCTCGACCCGCCCGACTGCCTGCTCACCAAGCTCGTGAACACCGAGATCGACGGGCATCGGCTCACCGACGTGGAAGTGCGCACCCAGGCCTTCTTCCTCGTCATCTCGGGGAACGAGACGACCCGGCATCTCATCGGCAACCTGCTCCACGCCATGGCGTCGGACCCTGCGCTCTATCGGCGTCTCAAGGACGAGCCCGCGCTCATCGCCATCGCCGTCGAGGAATCGCTCCGGTTGGAGTCACCGGTGCACATGCTGATGCGCAACTGCATGGGCGACAAGGAGATCCGCGGCGTGTCGCTGAGCGCCGGCGACAAGGTGATCTTCGGGATCTCCTCGGCGAACCGCGACGAGACCGTCTTCGACCAGCCCGACGACTTCCGTCTCGACCGGCCCGACCCGCGGGCCCACGTGGCGTTCGGCGGCGGCCCCCACGTCTGCCCCGGAGCCTCGCTGGCGCGCCTCGAGGCCCGGGTGATGCTCGAGGTCTTCTGCGACCTCGTCGGCGAGGTCGCCCTGGCCCCGGGACACGTCCGCCACAAGGTTCCCGTCTTCTGGGCCAATGGCCCCGCCGCGCTCCCCGTGACCATCGTCGCCCGCAGCCGCTGAGGGGCCGCGCTGGGCGCTGGGCGCTGGGCGCTGGGCGCTGGGCGCTGGGCGCTGGGCGCTGGGCGCTGGCTACGACCGCCGGCGGGCGCGGCGGTCTCCCGCCATCAGCGCCAGGGCGCCGGCGGCGGCGATCCACAGACCCAGCACGAGCGCTCCGAAGGCGGCGGTCCCGGTGAAGGCCAAACCGGAGCCCGGCGTCGGCACCACGGCGGTGCCGGGAGGGGTGACGGCACCGCCACCGGGCACCAGCGACCGGGTGGGGCTCGTCGGCCCCGTGATCGGCGCCGACTGGTCAGGCGTGGCTTGAGGCACCCGGAACACCGTTGGCGGTGTGGGCGCCGTCGTCGTGGTCGTGGGTCCCGTGGTGGTCGTGGCCGCCGTGGTCGTGGTCGTCGGGGCCGTCGTGGTCGTCGTTGGGGCGGTCGTGGTGGTGGTGGTCGTGGTGGTCGACTCGCCCGTCGTGGTGGT
>VFJJ01000199.1 GCA_009886115.1 Actinomycetota bacterium | reverse complement strand
CGCAGATCGGCGAGACAGGCTCGCACCATCAGCATCTGCGACGTGAGGTTGACGGCGATCGTGAGATCCCACAGGTTCTCGAAGGCCGGGCTTTCGGCATCGTAGGGAAGGCCCGACGGCATGCCGGCGTTGTTGATCAGGATGTCGATCGGCCCGAGACGCCGGCGGACGTCGTCGACGGCCCGGGGGATCGCCGTCGCGTCGGCCAGGTCGACCGTCACACCATGGGCGGCACCTCCGGCCGAGTCGATCTCGTCGCAGGCAGCGAGCACCCCTTCGGCGTCGCGGTCGAGCAGACCGACCCGAGCCCCGACCGAGGCGAGCAGGACCGCGGTGGCCCGTCCCATCCCACTGGCCGCCCCGGTGACGATCGCCACCCGCCCGGCGATCGAGCGCGGGTCGGCCGCGGCGCCTCCCGAGCTGGCGCCTCCCGAGCTGGCGCCTCCTGGGCCGCCGGGCTGATCGCCGTCGTCGCTCACGGGTGCTCGACTACCAGACGATGCCGACGCCGCCGTTGGCGCGGAAGATCGCCCCGGTGCAGAACTTGGCCGCCTCGGACGCCAGATAGAGCACGAGGTGGCCCTGGTCGATGGCCTCGCCCAGCCGGCCGATCGGCGACATCGACGCACCCCGCTCGCGGTACATCGCCCACTTCTCGGGGTCGGGCGAACCGTCGGGGAGGGCTCGCCCCGCGGCGTTGAAGTTGGTGGGCGTCTGGCCCGGTGCGATGCAGTTGACCCGGATACCGTGCTGGCCGACCTCCATCGCCAGCTCCTGGGTGAGCATGGCCACCGCGGCCTTGGTCATCGCGTACGCCGAGACGTTGCTCATCGGATAGTCGATCGACGCCGACGAGACGTTCACGATCGACCCCGAGCCTTGCGGGATCATCACCCGCAGGGCGGCTTGGCATCCGAAGTACGTGCCCTTCTGGTTGATCTCGTAGAGCAGGTCGAGGTCGGCCTCCTCGACGTCGACGACCAGCTTGGTATTGCCCATCGTGCCGGCGACGTTGGCGTACACGTCGAGGCGGCCGAACTCGGCCACCGCCAGGTCGACGAGCGCCTCGTGCTCGCTGCGCCGGCGCACGTCGCAGGACTGGGCGACGGCCCGTCCCCCGGCCTCGCGGATCTTGGCTGCGTGCTTCTCGGCCCCGGCCTCGTCGACATCGCCGAGCACGACAGCGGCTCCGGCTCCCGCGAGGAGCTCGGCCGAGCACGCGCCCAGACCCGAGGCCCCGCCGGTGATGACGGCGACCTTCCCTGACATCGAGTAGTCGGCGAAGGGATCGATGAGCGACATGGCGACTCCGGCGGTTCGGTGAGGGCTCCGGCAGTGCGGAGCACGGGAAGGCGGGATCGGGGACGCTGCCTCGGCGAGCGAGTACCGAGGCCCCGAGCCTCGCCGCCGACGACCGGTGCGGTCAACCCTGCGGCAGCGCCGTCGCTTCGACGTAGTGCTCTTTCAAGTTGTGTTTTTGCACCTTGCCACTGGCGTTGCGGGGGAGCTCGTCGATGAGCTCGAGCCGCTCGGGGATCTTCTGGGTCATCAAGCCCTGACTCCGGCACCACTCGGTGAGGGTGCCCATGGTGAGCGGATCGTGGCCCGGAGCGGTCACGACCACGGCGCAGCACCGCTCGCCGGCCCGTCGGTCGGGCATGCCGATCACCGCGACGTCGGCCACCGCGGGATGGCCGTACAGCACGTCCTCGATCTCCTTGGCCGAGATGTTCTCGCCGTTTCGGATGATGATGTCCTTGATCCGACCGGTGATCGTGAGGTAGCCCTCGTCGTCGAGGAACCCCAGATCGCCTGAGCGGAACCAGCCATCGGGTGTGAACGCCTGGGCGTCGAGTGACGCATCGACGTAGCCCCGGCACAGGTGCGGTCCCCGGGCCCAGACCTCACCGACCTCACCGAGACGGCAGTCGTTGCCCTCGGCGACGATCCTCAGCTCGGCTCCGGGGCTCGCCGGACCCTCGGTCGTGGCCTTGTGCTCGTCGGACGCCTCGACCGAGCAGAACGTGACCATGGGCGCTTCGGTGAGGCCGTAGCCCGAGATCACACCCACGCCGCCCAACTCCCGCTTGACTTCCTCGTGGAGCTGCGGCGGCTTGGGCGACGCCCCGGCGAGTGCCACTCGCAGACGAGGGAACAGGGGAACGTCGGGGCGCCGGCGTTGGAGCTCGAGGTACAGGAGGATGAACGGCGTCCCCGAGCCTCCGACGGTGACGCCGAGGTCGGCGAGGCGCCCGGGTGTGGTCGTCGGGTCGAAGTGCTCGACGAGGATGGCTCCGGCGCCGCTCATCAGCAGCGCCATCAAGATGTTGATCCCGCCGACGTGGGTGAACGGGAACACGAGCGGGAGCCGGTCGTCGGGTGTGAGCGCGACCGCCCGGGAGAAACCAACCGCAGGCGTGGCCACCGATCGGTCGGTGTGCCGTGCCCCCTTGGGATCGGCCGTTGTTCCCGAGGTGTAGAAGACCCACCGCACGGCGTCGTCGCCGCTCCCGTCGCCGCTCGGCCGGGGCCATGGCGCCAGCGCCGCCGGAGTCGAATCGTCGGCGCAGGCCGGAAGGTCGGGGGCGCAGGTCACGATCCTGGTGTCGACGGGGAAGGTTCTCCGGGCGAGGTCGTCGTAGTCGTAGCCCCGCCAGGTTCCCGGGCTGAGGTGGAACTCGGGACGGATCTGGTGCGAGATGAACCCCGGGTTCCGCAGTTGGTGGGCAGACGTTGTGGCGGTTTCGGGGGTGTGAGCTGGGGTGACGTGCTGTTCGGGGCGCGGGCCGCGTGTGTCCACGTGTTGAGCTGCCCTGTTTGAGCGTGTCGCGCCTGGTCAGGCGGTGTGGAGGTGGGTGACGCGGGGTGGTGCGGTCACGCCGCAGGCGTCAACAATGGCTTGTTGGGCCGGTGTGAGTGGGGTGGTCTGCACGACGGTCCCGGCGCTGCTGGTCAGGGTGACGGCGTGGACGCGGCCGAGCTCGATCGCGATGCGCCGCCAGGTGTCTCCGGTGCGTCGTTCAGCGACGCGGATGAGTAGCAGGGCGAGCCAGCAGAGCAGCACGTGGGAGCGGATGCGTGGTTCGATGCGGTGGTAGACGGGCCGGAGATCGAGGGTGGACTTGAGGTCACGGAACCCTCGTTCGGCTTCGAGGAGGTTCTTGTAGCCGAGCGCGACGTCCTCCGCCGGGAGGTCAGGGTCCGACGTCGAGAGCAGATATTTCCCGTCGAGCCTCTCTTCGGCGGTGACCTTGGCCCGGTCGATCACGAGCCGGCCCGACGGGGTCTGGCGCAGCCAACGGCCGAGTGAGACGTGATCGCGTAGCGCGCACTCGGCGAGGCGATGCGACTCGTCATTGACCTTGTGACCGTTCTTGGTCTTCTTCTTGGCGTCGCGTTCGCGACCGACGCGAATGCGTTCGAGTTCGGCCTCGATCCGGGCCAGCGCTGCTTCACGTTGGGCTTGGTCGCGTTCGGCTTCGAACGGGTTGTGGCACACGATCCACCGTTTGCCCGTGTCGTCGTCGAGGCGGACTTCTTTGACCCTGAGGTTGTCGCGGACGCTCTGGTAGCGGCCCTGACGAGACAGGGCGGCCTGGGCGTCGGGTGAGCCGTCGCGCATCTTCTCACCGGCGATCCAATGCCCACCTGAGCGACGCAGGTAGTCCAGATTCTTGTCGCTCGAGAACCCGCGATCGACGACGGTCACCACCCGGCCGAGCCGCCAACCGCGCAGCCCGTCTTTGACCTCGGGCAAGATGCTGTTGTCGTTGGTGTTGCCCGGCCACACCCAACACCGCACCGGGATCCCCTCACGCGTGACAGCGAGACCGATCACGATCTGCGGCAGATCCGGACGTGAGTCCTTCGACTTCCCGAACCGCCGGAACTCGTCCGCGGTCTCGGTCTCGAAGTAGGTCGAGGTGGTGTCGAAGAACAACAAGTCGACCTCGAGGTTCAACAAGTCAGCGACCGCGAAGAAGACCGCTTCTTGGACATGCGCCTGAGCGTCGGCCGCGACGAGCAGGTCCATCGCCCGATACGCCTGATCCTCATCCATCGATTCCAGGCCAGTGATCGCGACATCGTTGGAAGCCCACTCCGCGGCTGCCAACTTCGATACCGGGTCGATCGCCCGGTTCGCGACGAGCGCGAACAGGACCCGCTCGATATCGGTCGTGTACCTGCGGCCGCCCAACACCTGTGCCAACGCGGTGTCGACACCGAGCTGGCGCCACAGGCCATCGAGCAGCCAGGCGACACCGAGTGGGCGCGACGACACGATCGACAGCCCATCAACGACAGCCACACCGTCATCGCCGGCATCAGGTTCGCCGAGGTAACGGTTGATCGAACGGACCAGCCGTCGCAGACCATCCGGATCCAGAAGGTCTTCGCGGCCGAGGTTCAACAACACCTCGGCCTGGGTCACGCCATCGACACGCCGGTTGTGCGCGAGCTGCACGTAACGAACGACCGTGCCGTCACGGTTCTTGCGTTGCGTCGACCGTAAATACATGCCCACACAATCGCAGAAACACCCAACAAATGCAAGCACCACCACCAAAGTCGTGTGCCCACACTATCGGACCTTTCAGACCCCCCGCAACCAGCTGACCAGCATGATCGCGCACCGAGATGCCCTCATGTGCCCATCAACTGCGGAACCCGGGTGAACGTGAGCTCACGCTCGCGGTAGATCGGCAGCAGCGGGTTCTGCACAGCGCCGAGACGGGCCAGGGCACACACCGCCACGACAGACTCGATGCGGGTCGGCAGCTGCCACGACACGATCGTGCCGGCTCGCACCCCCAGGGTCTGCAGGCCGCGGGCGGCGTGTTCAGCCTGGTCGCGCAGGTCCGCGAACGTGAGGGTGCGATCGCGCTCGTCGATGGCGAGGATGGCGTCAGGGGTGGCGGCGGCCCGGGCCACGACCAACGGCCACAGTGCGAGCTCCTCGAGCGACCTCATCGACCGACCCACTCGTCGCCCCGTGAGCCCCAGCCTCCCGGGATCGCTCCATCGCGAAGAATCCGTCGATGCGAGAACAGCCAGCGACCGTCGAGTGCGACGAACGTGTCGCGGTAGCGGCCCCAGTGGTCGACTCCGCCGACCATGTGGGCCGAGTAGTAACACGAGCTCCGGGCCCGCTGCGGGCTCTCGATCTCGATGTGGTGGCTCGACACGTGGTGCCTGATCGCCGCGCTGGCTCCGGCTGCGGGGTCGGCTCCGCTCAGGTGCTCCTTGGCCCGCTCGAACATCGCGGCGATCGCTGCTCGTCCGTGGTGCGTGGCCAGGCCCGGCACATCGAGCACGGCGTCGTCGGTGAACATGGCGACGAGGGCCTCGAAGCGTCCGGAGTCGGCGCACTGGGCGTACCCGGCAACGAGATTGCGGATCTGGAGATGAGCGTCGATCTCCCAGTCGTGCATTGGTGCTCCTCACCGGGAGGGGCGCTGATCGTCGCACATGGGCTGTGGTCGGTGCCCGCTCGACGGTGAGCCGGGCGGTGAGCGGGCCGGCGAGGCCGGTGGCAACGCGGGGTAGGGTCAGCGACCACCAGCCACCCCCGCAGGGTCCGAGGAGACGACGATGGACAGCCGCCGAGTCGCGTTGGTGACGGGCTCGAGTCGAGGTATCGGGCGCTGCGGCGCGCTGGCCCTGGCGGCTCGGGGTTTCGATGTGGTGGTGACGGGCCGCACGGTGCACGAGGGCGACTCGATGGAACGTGGGATCACGATTCCGGGCAGCCTCGACACCACCGCAGCCGAGATCGCCGCGGTCGGACGACGAGCGTTGCCCATCGCCATGGACGTGATGGACCGGGCTTCGATCACGGCGGCGTTCGAACGGACCATGGCCGAATGGGGCCGTGTCGATGTGCTCGTCAACAACGCTCCGTACTCGGGCCCGGGCGTCGAAGCCAAGCTCCTCGACATCGACTGCGAGATCGCGACCCGGGTCGTCGAGGCCGACTACGTGAACCAGCTCCACCTGTCACAGCTCGTTCTGCCGAGCATGCTGGAGCGAGGGAGCGGCACGATCATCAACCTGGGCTCGGGCTCGGCGCTCGTCCCGCCTCCTGCGCCTGCCGGCGAGGGCGGGTGGAGCCTGGTGCACTGCGCCGCGAAGGCAGCCTTCCATCAACTGGCGATCGTCATCGATGTGGAATTCAGGGGCCGGGGCATTCGGGCCTTCACGCTGGAGCCTGGTTACACCGTGACGGAGCGGAGCATCGCGCTCGATGCTGGTCGCGAGTACGCCAAGCACTTCCCGGGCGACCCGCCCGAGGTCGCGGGCGCGGTCATCGGGTGGTTGGCGAGCGACGCCGGCGCCGAGCGTCATCTCGGCCAGATGGTGCACGCCCAGGCGGTGTGCAAGCGGCACGGGCTCCTCCCCGGCTGGCCCGCGGCTCGATAGCTCGTGCCCGTCTGCTCCCTCGAGCCCGCCTCGACACGCCAGCGAACGAGTGGCAACCTCGCGCCCATGAGCCTCCGAACCGGGCCGACGAGCGAGGTCTTCGCGCTGGTCCTCGCCGATCAGCCCGATGTCGCCGTGCACCTCGGCGCCGCGCACGACGCTGCGTGGACGGTCGTCGATCCGGTCCTGCTCGAACTCTGCCGGCTGCGGGTGGCGATGCTGCTGGGATGCGATGCCGAGTCGGCCGTCCGCACCCCGGCGGCGATGGCCGACGGGCTCGGCGAGGCCACGATCAGCGAGCTCTCGTCGTGGCCCACGTCGGCGCGTTTCGGGCCCCGCGAACGAGCGTGCCTCGCCTTCTGCGAGCAGTTCGTGATCGACGTCGCCTCGCTCGAAGACCACGTTGCCGCCGCGGTGTCCGACGAGCTCGGCGTGCAAGGGCTGGTCGACTTCACCAACGCGCTGTTGGTGATCGAGCAACGTCAACGCCTGCGCCTGGTGTGGGAGCGGGTCTTCGCCGGCACCGTCGAAGGGAACACGTGATGGATCGCAGCCGACGCGTCCCGACCGATGCCGCAGGGCCCGAGCGCACACTGGGGACGGCGCTGGGGGAGTGGCAGAACGCGGCCGTTCGGCTCGACACCGTCGACCCGGTCACCACCGAGCTGGTGCGGCTGCGCTGTGCCCGCCATCACGATTGCCGGACGTGAATGTCGTTGCGCTTGGCAGTTGCCAAGCAGGCGGGCCTCGACGAGACCCTGGCCGACCAGATCGACGGCTACGACTCCAGCGCAGCCGGTGACCTGACCGACCGTCAACGGGTGGCACTGCGACTCGCCGACGCACTCATGACCCAACCCGGCGCGCTCGACGCCGACCTCGCCGCCGAGTTGCACCGACACTTCAGCGATGCACAGATCCTCGAGATCACGCTCGACGTGATGAAGTGGAACTACCAGAAGGTGTTGGTGGCGTTGGGGACCGACTCCTGGGTCGTCCCTGGCGAGCTCGCCGACTTCGGCTTCTACGACGACGGCCGCTTCTGGGTCGGCACGCCCTGAGACACGATCGTGGGTTGGCGGGCCTGGGCGCGATCGAACCTGGCCGGGCTCAGGAGCTGCACGACAGCATCGAGCAGCCCACCCGCTGGCGGGCCCACTCCGGCCGCCGAGTCGAGAACTGCTCCCGCCCCGGCTGTTCGTCGTAGGGACGGCGCAGCACGTCGAGGAGCTCGATCACCCGTGACCCGTCGCCCCGCTCGGCCAGGTCGATGGCTTCCTGGGCGAGGTAGTTGCGCAACACGAACCGGGGGTTGACGGCGTCCATCCGCCGTCTCCGTTCGTCGTCGCCCAGCCCGCCGTCGACGACCCGGGCCGCCCAGGCCCGCAGCCAGGCCACCACTGCGGCTCGAACGTCGCCGACGAGCTCCTCGGGCCGGTACCAGGCGTCGGCCAATGGAGCGAGTAGCGCGTCGTCGGGTATCGCAGCGTGAGCATCGACGGGCACCCGCGCCAGGTCACGGAAGAACAGCACCTGGTCGGTCTCGGTGGACACCAGGATCTCGAACAGGTTGCTGACGAGCGCTTCGTCGTCGTCTCGGGGCGCACCCCAGCCGAGCCGTTCGGCCATCATCGACCGGAAGCCGTGCTGGTACGTCTCGACGAAGTGGTCGAGTCCCGCCTCGAACGCCGCGGGGTCGTCGGTGAGACGCACCAGCGCATTGGCGAGCTGCAGCAGGTTCCAGTGCACGATCTGCGGCTGATGGCCATACCGATACCGGCGGTTGGCGGCGTCGGTCGTGTTCGGCGTCCAGCCCGGATCGAAGCTCTCGAGCCATCCGTAGGGGCCGTAGTCAATCGTGAGGCCGAGGATCGACATGTTGTCGGTGTTGAGCACGCCATGGACGAAGCCGACGCGCATCCAGCCCAACACCATCGTCGCTGTCCGCTCGCAGACCTCGCGGAACCAGGCCCCGACCGGGAGTTGGCCGTCGGCGGACGGTGTGCCGGGGCCGTCGACCGTCGCCGAGGTGGTGCCGAGCAGGTGGGGGAAGTCGGAGCTGATCGTGAACTCCACGAGCGTCCGCAGCAGATCGAGATCGCCGCGGGCCGCGGGGAGCTGGAAGTTCCCGAAGCGGGTGAACGACGGCGCCACCCGGCACACCACGGCGCCCGGCTCGGGGCGGGGATGGCCGTCGTAGAGCATGTCGCGCACCACGGCGTCGCCCGTGAGCACGAGCGACAAGGCCCGGGTCGTCGGAATTCCCAAGTGGTGCATGGCTTCGCTGCAGAGGAACTCTCGAATCGACGACCGGAGGACGGCCCGCCCGTCGGCGCCTCGCGAGTACGGTGTGGGCCCCGCACCCTTGAGCTGGAGGGTCTGCGGATTGCCGAAGCGGTCGGTCACCTCGCCCAGCGCGATGGCCCGACCGTCGCCGAGCTGGCCGGCCCAGTTGCCGAACTGGTGCCCGCCGTAGCAGGCGGCGAAGGGCTCAGCGCCCCGGGGTAAGCGGTTTCCCGCGAACACCTGGGCGAAGTCGTCCGAGCGGCAGAGTTGGTGATCGAGGCCGAGGAGGTCGGCAACCTCGGGCGACCACGCGATCGTCGTGGGACCGGCAACCGGGGTGGGCGGCACCGGGCTCCAAGCGGCGCCGTGCACCTGGCGGCGCTGGTTCGACGGCTCGGGATCGCCGGGCAGCACGGCCGTGAACCGGGCGTGGAAGGGGAGATCGTCGAGGTCGGTCACGGTGGAGTCGACCGACGCGTTCTCGGTGGGGCCGAGTCGAGGCACAGCGCGACCCTACCGCCCTCGCCAACCGGTCCCGGGTGGCGGATGTCACGACCGCTGTGGAGACCCGCGGCGCCGCTCGCAGCGGCGCGAACGCACCCGTGAGAGCGCGCTCGGTGGCCGTCCGATACCGGGTGAGCAACCGTGGCCCGCAGTCGACGTGGGGCCACCCCCGGGGGGACCGCAATGACGACCGAGGCCGTGGAACCGGCAAGCGACGTGGGCTCCCGGTGCTCACGTCGGCCGCGGCGTCGTGTCAGACGACGATCCTGCCCGCGGTCCGCTCGGCGCTGTCGATGGCCGCGCACAAGGCTGCCCCACGCTGGTTCGGCGACATCCACCCCGGACATCTCACCCCGGCCAACGCCACGTGGGCCTTCGGCGCCTTGGCCTCGGCCTGGTACGTGATCCTCGTTGTCATCAGTGAGCTGTCCGACGGCGACGTGTTGGGGTGGTCGATCGCCGGCGTGGGACTCATGATCTCGTTCTACTTCGGCCTCACCGGTTACGCCTGCGTTGCCTACTACCGGCGTCACCTGTTCACGAGCGCGAAGAACTTCATCTTCGTCGGGCTCTTGCCGTTCCTCGGCGCCGGGATCCTCACGTATGTGTTCGTGCAGTCGGTGATCGACATGACCGACGGCGCGTATGTCGATCCGCCCAAGGAATGGTTCGGTGTCAGCCCGGTGTTCGTCATCGGTGCCGTGCTGCTCGCGGCCGGTGTTCCCCTGATGCTGTGGTGGCGCTCTCGCAGCCCGGAGTTCTTTCAGGTCAGGCGCGATCCGCCCGATCGGCGGCCTCCGCCCTCTGGTGGCGATCCGTTGCCGCCCTTGCTCGATCACGGAGGATCGTGATGGCCGGCGAGATCGTGCTGGGTTACGACGGCTCGCCCGGTGCGCGATCTGCGCTCCCCGTCGCCGTGCGGGTGGCCGAGGCGTTGCTGGGTTCCACGTCGTACCGGGTCCTCCACGAGGCCACCGTCCCGGTGCTCGTGGTGAACCCGCCCGACGAAGACGAAGACGACGACGACGACGACGACGACGACGACGACGACGGCTGACGGCCGCGGCGGCCGCATCGCCGCTGTGGCCGCGGCGCTGTCGAGGCCGCACGACGCGTGCGCTACCGGATGTAGATCGAGCGGTCGTCGCCGAAGTGGTCGTGGGTCACCTGCGTGATCGCGGCCCGCAGACCGCCGAGGAGCTCGCCGCTGTGCTGGCGCGCGTACTCGATGCTGGCGACGCGGTTGCGGTTGCTGTCACGGAAGTGGGGGACGACCTCCTCGGCGAACAGCTCGTAGCTGCGACGGGTGGCGTCCCAGTTGCCGAAGTCGAAGTCGAGATTGAGAAACGTGCCGAAGCCGCCGGTCTTGTCGAGCAGCCGCTCGATGCCGGCGATGGCGTCGACGGGCGTACCGATGATCGCCACGCCGAACGACGGGAAGCCCTCGTTGGTCCAGCGGTCGATGGCGGCGCCGGGCGACCGCCCCCAGGCGAACTCGATGTTCGCCTGCTTCTCCATGTACTCGACGGCGAACAGGGCGCGCCGCTCGATCGCGGCCCGTGCCGCTTCTCGGGTCTCGGCCAGGAACATGAGGGCCACGCAACGCCAACGGGACCGGTCGGCCACCTGGCCGTGCTCGGTCGCGGCCTGCTCGTAGACGCCCCAGTTGCGATCGAGCGCATCGAAGCCCGCCGGGTCGCCGGCCGCGAGCGACAGGAGCGAGAGACCGTGACGGCCGGCGAGGATCGAGCCCGAAGGCGAGACGGTCGACGCCGTCGCCACCTCGATGCCGTCGGGCGAGTACGGCAGGAGCTGGGCTCGGGCGTCGTGGAGCGTGAACCAATTGGTCTCGGCGCTCACCACCTCGCCGCGCAGCAAGGGGAGGATCACCTCGAGCGCTTCACCCTGCATCGCCCGTTGGCGCATGGGATCGATGCCCATCATGCGAGCGTCGAGCGGGATCTTGCCCGGACCGGTCCCGAGGATCAGACGGCCCCGCGTCATGTGGTCGAGCTGGATCGCCCGGTCGACCACGTTGAGCGGATGGTGATACGGCAACGACACCACGCCCGTCCCGAAGCGGATGGCCTTGGTGGTGCCTGCCGCCGCGGCGATCATCAGCTCGGGCGAGGCGACGATCTCCATGCCCGTCGAATGGTGCTCGCCGAACCACACCTCGTCGTAGCCCAGTCGGTCACAGAGCACGGCGAGGTCGAGGTCGCGCTGGAGCTGGAGCGTGGGATTGCCCTGCAGATGGTGGAACGGCGCGATGAAGGTGCCGAACTTGAGCCGCTGCCGCTGAGCATCCATGGTTCCCCCCGACGCCGATGTCACGGTGCTGCGAGCGTACCGGCGCCGCGTTCGCGCATGACATCCCGGATCCTGCATCCTGCATCCGCTGAGTGCTGTCTCAGCCCGGGTCACTGGACCACATGGGGGCGCCTCGGTGCGATCGGCGGCGCGCTGCTCCTCACCGGGCTGCTCCTCACCGGGCTGATCATCGGGCTGATCATCGGGCTGGGCATGGCGCTGTGGGCGGCCGAGGGACGAGACGTACGCGACACCCTGATCGCCATCGGCGCCAGCCCCCGAACCCTGGCCTCGCTCGCCGCACAGAAGACCTGGATCCTCGCCGGGGTTGGCACGTTCCTCGCCGTCCCGCTCGGATACGGCACCCTGTACGCGGTTCTCCGGAGCCGGGACGACGAGACCACCTTCCCCTGGCTGTTCGCCGTCGCGGCCGTCGTGGCGCTGCGCGCAGTGATCGCCACCATCACCTGGCTCGGGAGCACGCTGAGCCAGTGCATGCGGCGCGGCCGGTCGACGTCGGCCATCCAAGACTGAGGCGCGGTCGAGCCCTCACGCCATCGACCGCGGATCTGAGCCAGGGGTCGACCGCTCGACGGCCTCGCTCGCCGGTCGGAGCCTCGCCCGCTGAGCGGGCCTGTGCGATGCTTCAAACCATGCAGGCAGCGATCGTCACCGGGCAGGGCAGTCTCGAATGGCGCACGTTCCCCGAGCCCGAGCCATCGCCCGAGGGTGTGGTCGTCGACGTGCGGTACTGCGGCATCTGCGGAACCGACGTGCACGCCTACAAGAACGGCGGGCCCTACCCGGCCACGTTGTGCGGGCACGAGTGGACGGGCGTGGTGTCGAAGGTCGGCGGCGCCGTCACCACGCTCGCCGAGGGTGATCGGGTCGTCGTGGCCATGGCGCCGGCGTGCGGCGAGTGCGCGGCCTGCCGCGCCGGCCAGGCCGACTGGTGCTCGCCCATGTTCGCCTCGCTCATGGCCGACCCCGGGGGCTCAGCGCACGGCGGGTACGCAGCACGCATCGGGGTATCGGCCAACCGGATCATGCGGGCCCATCCCGGGCTCAGCGATGTGGAAGCGGCGCTGGTCGAGCCGGCGACCGTGGCCTTCCACGGCGTGCGGCGCGCCGGCATCCGCTTGGGCGACACCGTGGTCGTTCAGGGGGCCGGCCCGATCGGTGCCCTTGCATTGCAGTGGGCGCGTCATCAGGGTGCCGCGACGGTGATCGTGGTCGAGCCCGATCAGCACCGCGCCGCGCTCGCCGCGCGGCTCGGCGCCGACATCGTGGTCTCGCCTGCGGGCGACGCTGCAGCCGACACGGTGTCCGAGCGCACCGGGGGCCTGGGCGCCGACGTGGTCATCGAGTGCGCGGGCGTGCCGGCCACCGTGCAGCAGGCCGTCGACCGGGTCCGCCGGGGCGGGCAGGTGATGCTCATCGGGCTCTCCGACCTGCCGGCCACCATCCACCCGGGGCTGTGGCTGGCCAAGGAGGTCACGGTCCGAGGCTCGGTCGCCTACCTGCGCCCCGAGTTCGAGTGGTGCATGGCGATGATCGCCGACGGTCGGGTACAGGCCGCGCCGCTGCACACCTCGACCGTCGGGCCCGACCGGCTTCGAGACGCCTTCGAGGCCCTGGCGGCAGGGGGATCGACCGGGGCCGACTCGCCCGGTGCGGGACCCGGTATGGGTGCCGGTGCGGGTGCGGGTGCCGGTGCCGGAGCCGCCAACACGAAGATCCTGTTCGACCCATCGGCCTGAGGCGTCCTTGATTGACGCGGCGTTCAGATACGTTCGTCCAGGGAGTGGAGCTGGCCTTCGGGGAATCGTCGATGAGGCTGCTCGAGCGCTCGAGCACGGCTCGCGCGGCGGCCACGGCCGAGGCCGCCGTTTCCCGGGGCGGATTCTCGACGTCTTCTGGGGAGCGCCCAGCGGCGGCCCGGGGCGAGAGGTCAGGACCAGCAGTGCATTCAGGGCTGGGCCTTCTCGGCAGCTATTTCGCGAGTACGCCGCCGGTTGTGAGGGCTCGACATCCCATGGAACGACGCGATGTGAAGGGGTGTGGCGGCACAGGTTTGAGGCAGCCTTCGTTGGATGTAGCGTTGCATCTCAGCGTGACATGTAACATGGGCTGATGCCGCGATGGACGGGATCACCTTCAGCTCAGCGGGTTCGCGAGTACAGGGCGCGCCTGCGAGCGCAAGGGTTGCGCCCGATCCAGATCTGGGTCCCGGATGTCCGCTCGCGCGAGTTCGCCGAACAGGCGCACCTTCAATCGGGTGCCGTGGCCTCGAGCGCGTACGCAGCCGACGATCAGGCGTTCATCGATGCCGTCAGCGTGGACGAGGAATGAAGCGAGGTGAGGTCTGGACCGCGGCTGTAGGGAGCGGTTACGTCGGCAAGCCTCGTCCCGTGGTCATCGTCCAGGACGACCGTTTCGACGGCACTGACTCGGTCACGATCTGCGCGCTGACCACCGATCCGACGGAGGCGCCGCTGTTTCGCTTGGTGGTCCTTCCCGATCAGGTCAACGGTTTGCGCGAGCCGAGCAGCCTCATGGTTGACAAGATCACCACCGTCACGCGATCGAAGCTGGGAGAGCGGGTCGGACGCCTGGACGACGGCGACATGGTCCGGCTCAATCGGGCGGTGCTGGTGTTCCTGGGCCTGGCCGGCTGACAAGATCATCGAGCCGGCCATGTTGATCGAGGTGTGGACGAACCCGAGCCCCAGACCGCTGTAGGTGGTGATGAGCTCGATGAGCTGAGCGTTTGTGATCCCGCGCCGGGCCGCCTCGCCCTCGAGAATCGAGATCACGGTTCGATTCCCGTCGTTCACGCTCATGGGTTTCCGGTGACGGGGCGAACTGGGCGGATCACGCCGGGTGGACGGTGGCGTCGAGTCGCAGCTCACTGGGAGCGCTTCCGTCGACCAGTGGTTGGCCCTACAACGGTGCGGGTTACCACGGGGCGCGCCCGGAGGGAATCGAACCCCCGACCCGCGGATTAGAAGTCGGACATTGTTGGGTCCGCTGGCGTTCGTGTTCGTCCGCGATATACCGTCTGAGCTGCATATTTGTTCGGGTCCTCGTCCGTCGGCAACCGCCGCCATGTGCCCGTTTCCACAGGGTTCGCGACTACTTCGCGACTACGCGGCAATGCCCGGGTCGGTGTCCGTGACGGGGTCAGGGAATCAGGTCGAACGCCGCGCAGTGGGTAGGGCGCACGACTCTGAAGTCGCGGTCGTTGAGCGTCGCGATCGTTGCCAGGAGTAGGCGTTCGGCGACGGCAATGATCGAGGCGTCGACGAACCCGAGCCCCAGGGTGCTGTAGGTGGTGATGAGCTCGATGCTTCGTTGGTAGTCGCCGGGAATGAGGTCGATGATCGTGAAACGACTACTGGTCACCAGGGTCAGGAGTCTGGCCTCCGCGGACGGGCCGATGGTAGCGATCACCGAACTCTCCCCAGACTCGATCACTGAAATTCCTCACCCTTGAGCTGGGGTGGTGGGCCCGTTGTAGGGGATCCACCACCCGGCCGGAGGGCTCCT
>VFJJ01000079.1 GCA_009886115.1 Actinomycetota bacterium | reverse complement strand
GTCTCGCGCAGCGCCATGCCCAGGGAGCCTCCGATGAGCCCGGTGCCGACGATCGCGACCCGCGCCAGCGCGGTAGTCATCGATGACTACTCACCGTCGGCGAGATCGGGGCGCAGCGCCCGGGCCCCGTCGAGGAACACGTGGCGGATCGCGGCTCGGGACCGGTCGCTCTCGATGTGCATGAGGACCCGGATGACGCGAGCGAGCGCACCGGGAACGTCGGTCTCGACGGCTCCGATCATCGGCACGTCGTGGAAGCCGACCTCTCGAGCGGCCCCGGCGGGGAAGGCGCTGCGGAGGTCGGGCGTGGTCGTGAAGATCACGCTGATCACGTCGTCGACCGTGATGTCGTTGCGCACCAGCATCGCTGTGACGAGCTTCTGGGTCTTGGCGACAACCTCGTCAGCAGCGTCGACGTCGACGGTGATCGCGCCTCTGGCGGCCAGTGTTCCCACGGGTGCGACGTTACTCGCCGGCTTCCGGCCCGACTGATCCCGGCCCGACTGATCCGGGCTCGATGTCGAGCCCTTCGGCACGGCGTTGCTCGGCATCATCGCGCTGGCGTTGCCGGCGGGCCCCCCGGGCCGGGCTGGCAGGGCGCTTGTCGGGCCCGTACCGCTTGGCCATCGGGTCGACGGGCGCCGGACGGGCGAGACCCGCGGCCGCGTAGAGGTCGCGCACCTCGGCAACGGTGAGGTCGCGCCACTCCCCCGCCGTGAGCCGCTGGTCGGTGAGGGGCCCGATCGCCGAACGCACCAGGCGGCGCACCGGATGGCCGACGGTCTCGCACATCCGCCGCACCTGACGATTGCGCCCCTCGTGGATGGTGATCTGCAATGCCGACCCCTCGGGTCGCTCGGCGATCACCGTCACCCGCGCCGGAGCGGTCAGGCCGTCGTCGAGCGCCACGCCCATCCGCAGCTGGCGCAGCGCCGCCCGGCTCGGGACGCCCTCGACCTCGGCCAGGTAGGTCTTGTCGACGCCCCGGCTCGGATGCGTCAACCCGTGGGCCAGCTCGCCATCGTTGGTGAGGATCAACAGGCCTTCGGTGGCCGTGTCGAGACGACCCACGGGGAACACGCGCGGGTCGCTCGGAACGATCTCGACGACCGTCGGCCGGCCTTGGGGATCGCTGGCGGTGGTCACGACCCCGGCCGGCTTGTGCAGCAGGTAGTAGACGAGCACACCGCTGAACGCCACGGGTACGCCGTCGACGGTGACGTCGTCGACCCCCGGCCGGGCTCGGGCGCCCAGCTCGACCACGGTCCCGTTCACAGCGACTCTCCCGGCAGCCACCAACTCCTCGCACACCCGGCGCGACCCGTAGCCGGCGGTGGCGAGCAGCTTCTGGAGTCGGTCGCCTTCAGGGTGCGGATCGGTCGGCATCGCCACTCGGCTCCGCCGCGGTCGCCTCGACTGCTGCTGGCTCGAACGGGGTCGCCCCGAACGGGGTCGCCCCGAACGCGGTCGGCTCGTCGATGAGCGACCCGTCGGCACCAGCCTCGTCGGACACCGGGATCTCGTCGACGGGCCGGAGCGACTGCTCGAGGATGTCCATGATCTCGGCCGGAGGAACGAAGGCGCCGAGCGCGGGAAGGTCGGCCACGGTGTCGAGGCCGAGGTCTTCGAGGAACAGGCGGGTCGTGCCGTAGAGCACCGCCTGACCCGGGCCCTGGTCGCGTCCGACCTCCTCGATGTAGCCCCGCTGCAAGAGCGTGCGCACCACACCGTCGACGCTCACGCCCCGGATGGCCGCCAGCTGACTCCGGGCGATCGGCTGCTTGTAGGCCACGATGGCCAACGATTCCATGGCCGCGTTCGACAACCGGGACTGCTGGCCTTCGAGGATCGAGCGCTCGACGTAGCCTGCGAGATCGGGATGGGTCTGGTAGCGCCACCCGCCCGCCACCCGGGCCAGCACGAAGCCCCGGGCTTGGACCTCGTAGGTGTCGGCCAGCTCGCGACACAGCGCCTCGACCTTGTGGACGGGCAGCTCGAGCAACTGCGCCAGCACCACGGTCTCGACCGGATCGGTGGCCGCCATCACGACCGCTTCGATGGCTCGGCGGCCTTCGTGCTCGCGGGCCGATCGGGCGTCGTCGGTGTGTCGGGCCCCGAGACCCGAACCGTCCCATGCGCTCATGTGGTCTCCAGCTCCCGTGCGGGATCGCCGAGCCGATCGACATCGCCCGGCTCGTCGAGCCCCAGCCCCAGCCCGTCGAGCCCGTCGAGGTCGTCGAGGTCGTCGAGGTCACGATCACGATCACGTTCACGGCGCAGACCGCTGGCGTGCTCACGCTCACGATCGAGCTCGCGGGCCCGAGCCGTGGCGTCGTGCTCGCCCCAGTCGGCCTCCATGGCCACGAGGTCGATCTCGGCCGGCTCGTCGAGCAGGCGGATCGAGATCTCGCCGAAGTGCTCGGCCTGCTCGATGTCGACGATGCCCTGCTTGAACAGCTCCAGCACGGCCAGGAACCGCACGATCACGTCGATGCGGGCTCGCAGGCCGATCGTCAACTGGCGGAAGGTGATCGAGCCCCGGCGGGGCAGTCCGGCCAGCACGATGTCGACGGCTTCGCGGACGCTGATGCGCAACGGCGCCACGGCGTCGAGGTCGATCCGCTCCTGCAGACGGGGCGTGAGCGCCTTGCGGGCGGCATCGCGGATCTGCAACGGGGTGACCGCGGCCAGCGGATCGGGGACCAGCGACGCGAAAGGCTCCTCGGGGCCCGCCGTGCGAGGCACCGAGCGCATCGCCCGGTCGAGCAGCAGGCGCAGCGCCGCCGAGGCGTCCTTGAAGGTCTTGTACTCCAGCAGCCGGGCCAGGAGGGCGTCACGCTGGTCGAGCAGCAACTCGTCGTCGAGGTCGATGTCGTCGGAGCCCGGCAGCAGGCGCCGGCTCTTGAGCTCGACGAGCGACGCCGCGATCACGAGGAACTCCGTACACGGCCCCAGCGCGACCGTCTCGGCCCCGGCCAGCTCGCGCAGGAACTTCTCGATGATCGCGCTCAGCGACACCTCGTAGATGTCGACCTGCTCCTTGACGATCAGGTGATACAGCAGGTCGAACGGCCCCTCGAACACGGGGGTGCTCACCTCGAACGGCGGTGCTGGTGCCTCGAATGCCATCGCTGTAACTCTACCGGGGTCCGGGGGCTGATGCCCGGTGCTGCACATGAAGGTGCGCAACCCTGTCAGATCCGTCGCCTCCGAGCACTGGTCGTGCGTTCGATCGCATGTGATCGATTCCACGACCAGTGGGCGATGGCGGCGGGTGATGGCCTTGGCGGTGGCGGTGGATCAGTCGCAGCCGACGGCGATGGACAACGCCCGGCAGATCTCGCCCATCGTCTCGGGACGGGCCCGTCCGACCCGGCGTACCAGTCGAGCCCGATCGACGAGCTGCACGTTGTCGAGGTTGGCGACCGACGGCGCCACGATGTCGTCCTCGGGGCCGACGGGAATCTCGGTGGAGAGGCCCCGCACCGTTGAGGTGACCGGCGCGACGATGACGCTCTTGAGATAGCGGCCGAGCGGATCGCGGGTGAGCACGATCACCGGTCGGCGCTTGTCGAGCTCGGCCAACCACACCTCACCCCGACGGGGCTCAGGCGCAGGCATCGTCGCCGTACAGCCCGCCCCAGTCGGTGTCGTCGGCGAGATCCGACCAATCGGCAACGGTGGCGCCCAGGGCCACCTCGTCGGCCGATGGTGGCGCCCCGGTGTAGGCCTCGACATCACGACGCAAGCGTTCCGATGCGAGCAGCGCCGTGAGGGCCCGGTCGATCGCCTGCGAAGCACTGGCGCTCGAGGTGATCTCCCGCACGGCATCCAGCTTGGCCCGGTCGACCGTAATCGTGGTCTTCTCACGCGCCATACCTCTGAGCATACTCTCAAACATCGCTCAGTCGTATGCATGGCCCTCCTCGAGGCCACCCCGGGCATCGGGAACGCCGACGACACGTGCCCTGTCCTGGCTTTCGTGATCGTGAGCGGATCGCTCTCGGCATCCGTACACGACGGCGCCACATCCACCGACCCGCCCGCAGCCACACTGCCCGTCAGTGTCTCGGCCGTCACCAAACGGAGCATCAGCACCGTGTACGGACGATGCCGATCCGGCTCATCAACGTCGAGGTCGTTCACGATTCCGAACATACGGACCCCAGCGTCTCACCAGCGTCCCACCATCCGACGAGGTCCGCTGTCGTCCCGCGAGCGATTCGACAACCGCCTTGGCACCTGATCCACGGTGGCTGGCGCGTTCACCCGGCTCTCGGCCCACCGTTCACGCGCTGGTGGCTTCGTTCATGGAATCCAACGCCCAGGTGCGCCAGCAAGCACATCATCCCGCAGGACATCATCGCGGAGGCCCGACGCCTCACCGGGGCTACGATCAACGACCGTGCCCCATGAGAGGATCACCGTCGAGGCCGACAAGATGGGTGGCGTCCCGTGCATACGCGGACTGCGCATCCCGGTGGCGACCGTCGTCGCCATGGTCGCCGACGGCATGAGCGCAAGCGAGATCGTGGCCGAGTTACCCCCGCTCGTACCGGCCGACGTTGAAGCCGCGCTCCGATTCGCCGCTGACGCGCCCCTCGAGCGCGACCTCCCTCTGCGTAAGCCTGCGTGAGGTTCCTGGTCGATCAGAATCGCTCGCCACTCCTCGCCGAGGCGCTCCGCGACGCGGGCCACGACGTCGTGCACACAAACGAGATCGGTCTTGAAACCGCATCCGACCCCGAGATCTTCGCACTGGCACTCGACCAGCGCAGGATCATCATCTCGGCCGACACCGACTTCGCGTCGCTCCTCGCCGACACCGGGTCCACGTCGCCATCGGTCGTCCTGTTCCGCCTTCGAGGCTTTCGCCGCGCACACGACCAGGCACGGCTCCTCCTCGCGAACCTCGCGGAGGTCGGCGAGGACCTCGAGCTCGGCGCCATCGTGGTCATCAACGACGACCGGCTGCGAGTCCGCCGGCTCCCCATCTGACCGAGCCGCCAAGGCGCGCCGGCCCACGCGGCTCGGTATCGCGGCGGCGATCAACTCGCCACCATCGAACGCGGCCAGGAGGTGAGCGAACGTGACCGTCACCACCGCCGGCGCCGACACCCCACCCTTGCCATCATCGGCCGTATACATGAACGAGTCGGTCCCCGACGTGCCCGCGTTGGCCGTGTAACGCAACTGGCCATTCACGACCGAGCCGCACCCTTGGCGCCCTGCGCCACGATCGCATACGTGAGCGGATCGCTCTCGACATCCGTACACGACGGCGCCACATCCACCGACCCGCCCGCAGCCACACGGCCCGTCAGCGCCACGCACACCGGCACCCGGTTGGCGGGAGCACCCTCACCCACGTCGAGCTCGAAGAAGGAGACGCGTGCGACATCGTTGGTAGGTTCCCGTTCCGTGGCTCACCACCCGGGACATACGGACGGGGCGTCTCACGAACGTCCCATCACGCTGCGTGGGCCGGTGTGCACCACCCAGGGCTTCGACCCTTGCTCGGTGCCACAGCCACACCGGTACCGGTATATCCTCGAGGGGTGCCCTCCGAGAGATACTCACGGCATCTGATCCGGATTGCTCGCCGTCAGGCCGGCCTCACGCAACATGCGCTCGCCGAACGCGCCGAGACGAGCCAAGCTGCGATCTCGGCCTACGAGTCCGGGCGACGTTCACCGTCGGTCGAAACGTTGTGCCGTATCCTCGGCGCCGCCGGCTTCGAGGTTCGCATGCGCCTCGCCCTTCCCGATACGCACGAACCAGCCCGCGTGATCGCAGAGTCGTTGGTACCTGCCGATCAACTCACCGAGCACGCCGAACGCGAACACGCCCGAGTCGAACGTCGACAGGTTCGTGGCTGACCTCGACCCCGGGGCGATCATCGGGATCCTCAATCGGCATGGTGTCAGGTACGTCGTGATCGGCGGCATCGCCGCGTTGATCCACGATCTGCCGGTGCCGGCGACCGTCGACATCGACCTCACACCGGCCCGTGACCGGAAGAACCTCGAATCCTTGGCCCGCTCCTTCGACGACCTCGAAGCTGGTCTCAACACCGCCGAGGGAGGTGGCACGTGGTTTCCTCGGATCCCCGTCGAGAACTGGGCGCACTACGACACCCTCCATCTTGTGACCCGCTACGGCCCGGTGGACATCGTGTTCGCACCCGACGGCGCAACCCGCGGCTACGACGATCTTGCCGGTTCAGCCGAGCGGCACATGCTCGATGGCGAACCCGTGCTCGTGATCACACCAACGACCTGGGAGACGCTCAAGCAGGCATCCGGACGTGCGAAAGACCTCGAGCATCTCGACCGCTACTACGAACGACGGCAGTCGTAGAGCGCGCGTCAGCGTCGCGACCGGGCGGCTCGCACGTCGGCCACCAGCGTCGCGGGCCAGGTCGAACACCCGCTCGGCGCCTGACGGCCCGGGCCTGGCGCGCCCGGGAGAGCGCAGCGGGATGGGCGTGATCGCCGGCACCGATGGGATCGGCCG
>VFJJ01000221.1 GCA_009886115.1 Actinomycetota bacterium | reverse complement strand
GAGACTCCGAGACTCCGAGACTCCGAGGGGCGGGCCAGTCGCCCAACCGCGGGGAAGCTCAGGCCCGGAGCTCGACGACGGCGGTACCCGGGGTGGTCTTCTGCCCGGCGGCGTTCTCGGTCCAGATCTCGAGGTCGACGAGCTTGCGCCCGCTCTCCTCGCGCTTGGCGCTCACGAGGCCCTTGCAGGTGAACGTGGCGCCCATCATGTCCATGCCACGGTACGAGCACGACAGCGCAACGATGCTCCCGGTGTGCGCGACCCAGTTCGACACCAGCTCACCGAGCGACGCGTACTTCATGCGTCCGTGGACGATGTTGCCGCCCAGCGCCTGGGCCTGCGGGAAGTCGGGGTCGAAGTGCAAGGGGTTGAAGTCGCCGGAGCCGGCGGCATACTGCACGAGCTGGAGGCGCCCCGGGCTCTTCGTGAGCTCGGGGAGGGCATCGCCAGGTTGGACATCGGCAAATTTCGGCATGGCTCGACCCCTCAGTAGAACAGGACGTTGGAACGGGTACGGGCCACGATCTCGCCGGCCTCGTCTCGATACACCGCTTCGCTCGTGACCACGAGCATCACGCCGAGCGAGCCCGTCCGCTTGGTCTCGAGGCCCACGACGCCACCGCTGACGGTGAGGGTCTCGCCGGCGACGGGAACCCGGTCGTAGAACGTCTCGGCGCCCCCGTCGAGCAGGCCGGCCAGGCCGTGCTGGAGCGTGGGCTCCTTGGAGTCGAGGCGCATGCCGAACATCGGGTCGTTCTTGCCCGGGACCCACGGGGCGGTCCCCAGGTAGGTGGGCGGCGCCGGAAGGTTCGCGTACCCCGCGGCCCGGGCAGCCCCGACATCGAAGTAGACCGGGTCGGTGTAGCCGACGCCGCGAGCGAAGGCCCGGATGCTCGTGGTGGTGAGCTCGACCGGGCTGGGTTCGCTCATGACCCCGATCACGGCCCGCATCTCGTCGGTGATCTCGAAGTTCTCAGCCATGCGCTCAGATTACGGGTTCGGCCGGCTCATCTACGATTGCGGATGGGTGCTCGCGACGGGCGAGCGCCGAAGCGCCGGGAGTCAATCCATGAGCATCGCTGTCGACATCGAGGCCCTGGCGGAACGGGTCACTGAGTTCGGGCCGCAGCCCTACCTGATCACCACCAGCGACGACGGACGGCCCCACGCCGTTGCGGTGACCGTCGAGTGGGTCGACGGGCGCCTGCGGGCCTCGGTGGGCCGGCGCAGCGCCGTCAACTCCAGCGAGCGTCGGCTCGTGTGCCTCCTGTGGGCGCCGGTCGAGCCCGGTGGCCACAGCCTCATCGTCGACGCCTCAGCCGAGGTCGAGGCGGCCGGACGCGACGAGAGCGCCGGCGGCTTCGTGACGGTGACCCCGACCCGGGCCGTCCTGCACCGGCCGGCCGCGGCGCCGGCATCGGGCTCCGACTGCGCCCCGGTCACCCGTCCCTGAAGCTCGGGCGTCTGGTCGGGAACTCCGCCCGGCGAGTCGTGGTTGCCATTGATTCCCATGGGCCTCTTCAAGAAGACGAACCGAGTCCGAGGTACGGCGCAGGTGGTCGGCTGGTCGTCCTACTCCGGCGAGGGCACCTGGCAGAACTGCCGGATGTCCCTCGTGGTTCAAGCAGAGGGCGTGCCGCCGACAGCGGTCGAGCTCCACTCGCTGGTTCGCTCCAAGAAATGGCCGTATCCCGGTCAGGCGCTCCCGGTCGACATCGACCCGTGCAGGCTGGGGTGCACCATCGGGCCCGGTGCCAACCGGTGAGCCCATCGACGGACGAATCGAGCTCCTGGAACGACTGGGACGGCGGCGCGAGCAGGGCATCCTCACCGACGAGGAGTTCACGGTGCAGAAGCGCCGGATCCTGGAATCGTGAACGACCGACCCAACGGCTCGAGTCTGGAATCGGCTCGTTGTCGCCCGAGCAGCCTCAGGCGCACAATGCCCTGAACCGCTCAGCAGGTGGGTCCGCCAGTGTCGGGAGCGGCCAACGGGGCCTCGACGGGTACCGTTTCCGACAGGGCCGGCGCCGTGGAGCTCGCGCTCCGGCCGAACAGCACCGTCACGAACATCGTGCCGTCGGCTCGGCAATGGGTGCCCACCCCGATGGTGTCCCACCCCGGGTTGAGGACGTTCTGACGATGCGTCGCCGAACCCATCCAGGCGACGTGCGCTGCGCCCGAGGACGCCCGGCTCCCTGACGCCCAGAAGATGTTCTCGGCCAAGCCTGCGAAGCTCTCCGCCGGAGAGCCGGCGATGGTCGCGAACCCGCTGTGCGCGAAGCCGGTCTCGGCCATGACCTGACTCCAGGCGCGTGCCGTGTCGCTGAGGCCGGGGTCGACGGCGAACTGCCCCACGCCGCGAGCCGAGCGTTCGATGCCGTGGCGAGATGCAATGTCGGCCGAGATCGCCGACGCCGCGCTCGTGATCAGCGGAGCAGGGATCGGGGCTCGGCCACTCGCCGGGCCACTTGGCGGGACGGGGGCCGGGGCCGGGACGGGGGTTGTGCCACTCGCCGGGACAGCGGCGGGCGGGCCACTCGACGGGACGGCGGCGGGCGGAGCCGACGGGATCACCGGGCCGGTGAGGCCCCCGCAGCGTGTCGCCCATCGAGCGCAGGTGCGGGCGCCGACGGAGAACCACGACGTGCTCCCGTCGGAGGCGGTGATCACGTAGCCGCCGCCGTCGGGGTTGACCGTGATCGAGCGAGCCCGAGCCGCAGTGCCCACGGCCGAGCCGGCAAAGACCGCATCCCCGAACGCGAAGACCCCGCCGTCGGCCGCCACCAACCAATACCCCGCCCCGCTCGGCGTCGCCGCCATCCCCAAGATCGGCGCCACCAACGTCATGGCGCCCGTCGAACCCTGGAACACCGCATCCCCGAAGGCGAAGATCCCGCCATCGGACGCCACCAACCAATACCCCGCCCCGCTCGGCGTCGCCGCCATCCCCACGATCGGCCG
>VFJJ01000112.1 GCA_009886115.1 Actinomycetota bacterium | reverse complement strand
GTAGCGGGCCCGAGGTCGAGCGGCGGTCCGAGAGCGGGGGTCCGAGAGCGGGGGGTCCGAGCTACCGGGGAGTGGCCGATGTCATCTGGGCGAGCATCTGCTCGAGCGCAGCCTGATCGGGCCCGACAAACGGTTCGGCGGTCGAGGTCGCTTCGAGTGCGGCGAGCATCCGTGAGGTCATGTCGCCCGGGGCGGCGGGCAGGTGGCTGCTCAGGATCATGGTCGGCTCCAGGTCGCTGATGGCCCGGAGGTCTTTGGCGAAGCTGGCCTCGTCGACCTTGTGCACCCACGGCGAGTCGATCGTCGCCCAGCGCACCTGGCCCTGGCGAAGCTCGTCGTCGGGGATCTCGGACGCACTCTCGGGGACGGCCGACAGGAGCGCCCCGAAGCAGTCGGAGCTGAACAGCACGCCCGTGGTGTCGTCGACGAAACCCATGGTGGCCGCGTTGTCGAACACGGGCGGCTTGAGGGCGACGAGCGTCCGGTTGCCGAGTTTGATCACCTGGCCGGGGTTGAGGAGGTGGACCCGTTCCATCGGCAACGGGTCCGACAGCCCCATGATGCCGACGCTGAGGAAGGTGGTGATGACCCGGAGCTCGGTGTTGACGGCCAGCAGCTCGTGCAGGGCGCCGATGTGGTCGAAGTCGGTGTGGCTGAGCCAGATCCAGCACAGCGCGGCCGGGTCGATCACCGATCGCAGCGCGGTCATGAACTCGTCGCGGTCGATCACGGCTCCGGTGTCGACGAGGACGGGCTGGGGCCCGTGGAGCACGAAGGCGTTGATCGGCACCATCCCGAGCCCGGGGATCGAGGCGGTCGAGGTGATCACGTCGATGTCGGCTGCGGCCTGATAGGTGGCGTGCATGGGTCGTCTCCGTTCACGGGTCGTTCAGGTACATCGGGTCTGCGTTGGCGCTCTTGGCGGAGGTGACGGTCAGGGCTGCGATGCTGGTCGGGCCGATGCCACGCCTTCCGCGACCACCTTCAGATGCTCGAGCGTGTGCTGCATCCCCTCGCGCAGCTCGCGGTGACGGTTGGCGGGCACGTCGATGATCCGGGCCCAGACCGGTATCTTCTGTACGTCGTACGACTCCGTGACCCGGGTGCCGCCGTCGACGGCCTCGAAGCGGTAGCTCCACACGACCCCCTCGCGTCCGCCTTCTTCGGTGACGAAGCTGAACTCGCGACCAGGCTCGGCGCTGAGGACACGACCGAGCCGTGACCACCTGAAGCGCTTGAAGGGGCCGCCCAGGTTGTGGCCGACGAACGTGGCGCCCTCGGCCGGTCCGGTGGCGCCATTGGTCCATTCGACCCGCACGCACTCGGGGCTCCACTCGCCCATGCGCGGGAGGTCCGCGATCATCTCGTAGACCTGTGCCGGCGTGGCGGCGATCACCGTCGAGTAGCTGTCCTGGGTCAGCCAGAACCTTCCCTTGCTCGGCATCGTGTGCCCCTTCGTTCGTGGCGGCGGCTTCCGCCGCACTACTGGTACGAAGAATAAGCTAATACTCATAGCTAAACCTGTCAAGCAGAAATAGTGCTATGATGCGCGCATGGCGCGAGATGCAGCGAGCTCGACGATCCCAGCCCCCGCGTCGACCGAGGTGCCGCGACCGTCCGACCGGCGCGCTCGACGGCGGCAGGAGACGATCGAGGAGATCCTCGACATCGCCGAGGAGGTGATGGCCGAGGAGGGGGTCAACGGCCTCAGCCTGGCCGAGGTGGCCCGCCGCCTCGGCGTGCAACCGCCTTCGATCTACAAGTACTTCGACTCGTTGATGGCGATCTTCGACGCGCTCTTCCTCCGCGGTCAGGTCGAGCACCTGGCCGTGATGCGTGAAGCCATGGCGAGCGCGGAGCCCGGCCTCGGCGCCCTGACCGCGGGCCTCGAGGCCAGCGGCCGCTGGGCGCTCGGGCACCGGGCCTTGGCGCAGCTGATGTTCTGGCGTCCCGTCCCCAGCTTCGAGCCCACCCCCGAGGCCTTCGCTGTGAGCGCCGAGATGGTGGCTCTGGAACGTGCTGCTCTGGCCGACGCCGTCGCGGCCGGCGAGCTCGGACCCGAGGCCGATTCCGATGAGGCCGTGTACCTGCTGTCGACGTTGATCATCGGCGTGCTCAGCCAGGCCATGGCCAACGAACCCGACGTCGACTGGGGCCAGGGCCGCTTCACTCCCTTGTTCCCCAAGCTCATGGACCTGTTCGCCCGGGCGTACCCCCTCAACTCGCCTGGATCGAAACGGCGCACACTCACCTGATCATGCCCGAACGTCGTTCTGTTGGCTCCTGAGAAACCACGGAACCACGAGCATGCGGCTACAACCCGTGCTCGGCCAGCTTCGTGCCCTCGCCACCCGAGCTCGTCGAGTGCGATCGGGGTCGGGCGTCGACCTCCTCCTGGATCGGCTCCCCGGCACACCCGTGGTCACCGTCGCCACCGCCGCTCGCCTGATCGGCCGCTCCGACGTCCGCACCGGCGAAGCCGTGAACCGCCTCAGCGAAGCGGGCGTGCTCCGGCAACGCAACATCGGTCGGGTAGCGCTACCGCGTCTTCGAAGCCACCGACGTTCTCAGCCTGTTCGCCGGCCTCGAACGAGCACTCGCAAGCGGTCGAGGATCATGGATGCTCCCTGGTCGAGCTCGGCCCGGTCGAGGTCGACTCGGGCCATCAACGGCCCACGACAGAGCGACTTGGCGCGGCGGCGACCGAGCGGGAAGGCTACCGACATGATGACTGGACACAAGATCCTGGTGACCGGGCCCACCGGGCAGGTCGCCTTCCCCGTTGCCCGAGCGTTTGCCGAGGCGGGCAACGAGGTGTGGGGCGCCGCCCGCTTCACCAACGCCACGGCCCGTGACGGGCTCGAAGCCGTCGGCGTGAAGTGCGCGGTCGTCGACTTCGTGGAGGGCGACTTCGGAGCGTTGCCCAACGACTTCGACTACGTCCTCGACTTCGCCGTGATGAAGGCCAACAGCTGGGACGCCGACCTCGACGGCAACGCCGGAGGCCTCGGGTTCCTCATGGAGCACTGCCGCGAGTCACGGGCGTTCCTGCACTGCTCGTCGACGGCCGTCTACCAGGCCAACGGTCACCACCCCTTCGCAGAGACCGACCCGCTGGGCGACAACCACCGCATCTACTCGTTCATGGCGACGTACTCGATCTCCAAGATCGCCGCCGAGGCCATGGCCCGCTACGCCGCCCGGCGCTTCCAGCTCCCGACGACCATCGCCCGACTCAACGTCCCCTACGGCGACAACGGTGGATGGCCGGCCATCCACCTCGACATGATGCTGGGGAAGATGGCCGTCCCGGTGCACACCAACGGGCCGTCGGTTTACAACCCGATCCACGAGGACGACATCATCGCCACCATCCCCAAGCTGTTGGAGATCGCGTCGGTGCCGGTGACCGTCGTCAACTGGGCCGGCAACGACACCGTCTCGATCGAGGAGTGGTGCGCCTACCTGTGCGAGATCACCGGCGTCGAAGGTTCGACGGTGGCCACCGACGAGACGCTCGAGTCGGTGGCGATGGACCTCACCCGCATGCACGCGCTCGTCGGCACGACGACCGTGGGCTGGCGTGACGGCATGCGGCGCATGGTCGCCGCCCGCCACCCCGAGCTGCTCCAGCCATGACCGAGCCGCAGCCGGCCGACGACCTCCCGGGCATCGACCCCGTTGCGGTCGCGGCCTGGATGGCCGAGCGGATCGACGGTCTGGTCGCGCCGCTGGCGTTCAGCCTGATCGCCGCGGGCGGGTCGAACCTCACCTACCGGGTCACCGACTCGGGCGGGCACCAGTGGGCGCTGCGCCGACCGCCGACCGCGCACGTCCTCGCCTCGGCGCACGACATGGGCCGGGAGTGGAAGATCATCGAGGGCCTCGGTCGAGGTACGGGTGTGCCCGTCCCCGAAGCCGTGGCGTTCTGCGCGGATGCCGGCGTGACCGGGGCGCCCTTCTACGTCATGGGTTTCGTCGACGGGCTCATTCTCCGTGACCCGGCGAGTACCGTCGGGCTCTCCGCCGCCGGAGCCCGGACCGCCACCGAGTCGCTCGTCGACGTGCAGGTTGCTTTTCACCTGCTCGATCCCGATTCGTGCGGGCTCGGCGATCTCGGCCGTCCGACCGGTTACGTCGACCGCCAGCTCGCCCGGTGGCGCAGGCAGTACGAGGCCGGCAAGGTGCGTGAGCTCCCGCTCCTCGAGGACCTGCACCGGCGCATGAGCGCGTCGGTCCCGGCCGAGCAACGTCCGGGCGGGTTGGCGCACGGCGACTACCGCTTCGACAACACCGTCCTCGGGCCCGATCACCGGATCGCCGCGGTGCTCGACTGGGAGCTGTGTACACGCGGCGATCCCGTCGCCGACTTCTGCTGGAGCCTCATGTACTGGGCCGACCCGGGCGACACGTTCTCATTTCTGTCCGATCCGCCGACCGTCGGTCCCCAGTTCATGCGCCGCGACGACTACGCGGCGCTGTACGCAGCCCGGTCGGGATTCGACCTGTCGCAACGCGACTGGTACGTGGCGTTCTCGTACTGGAAGCAGAGCTGCATCGTCGAAGGGGCCTACGCCCGGCGCCTCGCCGGAGCCCGCACGGGGGCGACCTCCACGGGTGGTCCGGAAACCATCGCCGAGAGGGTCGACACCCTGCTGGCCCTGTCTGACGAATCGCTGGCCCGGCTCGGGCTCTGAGGTCGCACGGTCACGGTGTCCAGCACCACCAACGGATCACAAGGAGCTCTCGCATGATCGAACGTCCGGCACCGCTGGCGGGGCTGCGTGTCGTCGACCTGGCCGACGAGAAGGGCGAGCTGTGCGGCCGACTCCTGGCTGACATGGGCGCCGACGTCATCCGGGTCGAGCCACCGGCCGGTGCGGTCTCGCGCACGCTGCCCCCGATGGTGGCGGGGCAGAGCCTGTACTTCGGCTACCGCAACGCCAACAAGCGCGGCGTGGTGCTCGATCTCACGACCGACGACGGCCGCGCTGGCCTGCATCGCCTGCTGGCGACGGCCGACGTGCTCATCGAGTCGCATGCGCCGTGGGAGCTCGGCGCGCTCGATCTCAAGCCCGCGTCGATCACCGCTCGTCATCCCCATCTGGTGATGACGTCGATCTCCGACTTCGGCCATACCGGCCCGTACCGCGACATGGTGGCTGTCGACGCGGTCATGAACGCCATGGGGGGGACGGTCTTCAAGGCCGGACGGCCCGACCGGGAGCCGCTCGTCCCGCCCGGCGCCATGGCCTACGACGTTGCCGGCGTGCACGCGGCCTTCGCGACGTTGTGCGCGCTCTGGCAGGGGTCGGGCGCGGGCTCCGCCGCGCACGCGGGGTGGGGCCAGCACATCGACCTCTCGGTGCTCGAGGCCACCGCGCAGATCACCGACTGGTCGTACCCCAACGCATCGGTGATGCGGGCGGCAGGCCTCACCTACAACGAGAAGCGTGCCGGAAACGGCATGGTGTACACGATCTACAAGACCATGGGCGGCTTCGTCCGCATGATCATCCTGAGCCCGCGGCAGTGGCGGGCCATGCGGGCCTGGCTGGGTGAGCCTGAATGGCTCCAGGACGACTCGTGGGACCTGTTCCCGACCCGTCTGGCCAACACCGACGTGCTCACGCCGCTGTACGTCGAGCACTTCTCGAAGATGTCGATGGAGGAGGTCTCGGTCGAGGCCCACCGTCGCGGCATCGTGTGCACCCCGGTGCTGCGCCCGGCCGAGACGCTCCGCAACGAGCACCTCGTCTCGCGCGACACGTTCATCGACTTCCCGCTCGTGCCCACCGCCGACGGCCGATCAGCCCGGACGGCCCGTGTCGCCTCGGGCTTCTTCGAGATCGACGACGTGCGCCAGGGGCCCCGCACGCCGGCGCCGACGCTCGGTCAACACACCGCCGAGGTCGAAGCCGAGCTGGCCGCCGGAACGGCCGTCGCCCGTCCGGCCCCGTCATCGCCGGCCGCCCCCGGGAACCCGCCCGAGCCGGCGCTGCCGCTCGCCGGGCTCCGGGTGCTCGACTTCGGTATCGGCGGCGTCGGCGTCGAAGGCAGCCGGCTCCTCGCCGAGTACGGCGCGGACGTGATCAAGGTCGAGTCGCGCACCTACCCCGACTTCATCCGCATCGTCAGCGGTTCCGAGATGTCGCCGTCGTTCGCGTCGTCGTCGCGATCGAAGCGGGGCTTGGGGATCAACGCCAAGACGCCTGACGGCCAACGGTTGCTGCACCGGCTCATCGAGCAGACCGACGTGATCATCGAGAACAGCTCCACCGGCACGATGGACGATCTCGGCATCGGCTGGAAGACCGTCCATACCATCAACCCGCGCTGCGTGATGGTCGACAGCCAGCTCATGGGCACCCACGGCGCGTGGGCCGACTGGATCGGCTACGGGCCCTCCACGCAGCCCGTCGGCAGCCTCGTGCACCTGTGGAACTATCCCGACACCGACGAGCCCGCCGGGTCGCAGGCGATCTACCCCGACCATCTCGCCGGCCGCCTGTGCGCGGTGGGTGCCCTGGCGGCGCTGCTCGGCCGTGAGCGCGTGACGGGCGAGGGCGCCCGGGTCGAGGTGGCCCAGGTGGAGACGGTCGTGAACATGCTCGGCGACCTCCTGGCCAAGGAGTCGTTGGAGCCGGGAACGGTCAAGCCCATGGGGAACCGCAATGACCGGGGCGCGCCCTGGGGCATGTACCCCTGCGCGGGTGACGACCAGTGGGTGGCCATGTGCGTACGCGGTGACCACGACTGGGAGGGTCTGCAAGCGGCGATGGGCGAGCCGGCCTGGGCCAGCGCTGATGCCCGGCTGGCGACCGTCGACGGGCGCCGCGCTGCGCACGACGAGATCGACGAGCACCTGCGGGCCTGGACCTCCGGGCTGACCAAGGACGACGTGACGGCTGCGCTCCAGGCCCAGGGCGTGCCGTCGGGGCCCATGCTCACTGCGACGAATCAACTCGACGATGCGCACTTCAACGCGCGGGGCTACGCCCGGCCGGTGATGCAGCAGGACCTCGGGCCGATCACCTTCGACGGCCCGGCCTTCCAGGCGACGCTCATGGCCGAGCCGTTCATCGCCCAGGCCCCCCGGGTCGGCGAGCACACCCGGGTGATCTGCTCGGAGCTGCTGGGCCTGTCGAACGACGAGATCGATGCCCTGTTCTCGGCGGGCGTGTTGGAGGGCCCACGCGAGGCCTGATCCGGGATCAGCGAGCCGAGATGACCTGTTTTCTCGCTCGAGCGTGATCCAACTCGCATGGCTGCTCCGAACACCGGGCACGAGACCACAAAACAGGGGGATTACCCACATGAGCGACCTCGACCTCGACCGCCGCGAACTCGACGGCTCGATCACCTGGGACGAACTGCACCCGTTGACCAAGGGCGCGCTCTCTCGCCGACGATTCCTCGGGGCCAGCGGCAAGGCCAGCGTGCTGTTGTTCGGGGCGTTCAGCGTGGTCCTGGCGGCGTGCGGTGACGACGACGACGACTCGACGGCGGGCACGACGGCTGCACCCGCCGCCACCGACACCACGGCCGGCGCCGGCACCGAGCTCGCGCTGTACGATCGTCTCGGTGGGAACCCGGCCATCACCGCCGTGATCGGCGACTTCGTCGACAATCAGGTCGTTCCCGACGAGCGCATCAACTCGTTCTTCGCCAACACCGACCTCGACCGGCTCAAGGTGCTCCTCATCGAGCAGGTGGGCCAGGCCACCGGTGGCCCCGAGGTGTACACGGGCCGCGACATGAAGACAACGCACGCCGGCCTGGGCATCACCGTCGCCCACTTCAACGCCCTGGTCGAGGACCTGGCCGCCTCGTTGACCGTGTTCGAGGTTCCCGCGGCTGAACAGAATGAGCTCGTGGCCGCACTGGCCCCGCTGCAGGCCGACATCGTCACCGCCTGACCAACTCGGGAGCCTCAGCACTCTGAGCGCGCCGCACGCGCCGGGATCGGGTGAACTCTCTGCCTGATTCCGGCGAGGCAGGCCTCGGCTGGCCTCGGCTGGCCTCCGCAAACCCCTCATCGATCGCGCGTGACCGAGCACGGATATCTCGGGTCACCGACGGAACGCTCGGTGCGCTGGATGATCCGCCGCGTCGATGAGCTCATTCTTCGCGCTTTCTCACCGGGGTTGCGCGAAATCGCGAAGAAAGCGGGCCGGAGGCCGCTCAAGCGGGCCGGAGGCCGCTCAGCCCGGGTCGGGGCCTGGGGTTCGCTGCGCAAGCGCGTTCCGGGACTCGTCACCCCGGGGTGGTACGGTCGCGTCGACTCCGAGCGCACCTCTGTGGGTGAACGCGCGCTGAGTCGGCGTACCTCTTCTTCGTTGCCTTCGTGCTCGTGTTCCCCAAGTGGTTTCGTGACCGGTCGATCTGGCCGGGATCGTGGGACGGAAAGCGCCGATTCGAGGTTGCGCACCCCCACGACGACCTGCTCCGTGTCACCCCGCGGACGGGCCCCACCCAGGAGAACACGTTGTCACCCAGCTTCACCGATCTCGGCGCGCCTGCCGATCTGCTCACCGCGCTCACCCGGAGCGGCGTCACGACTCCCTTCCCGATCCAGATCGCCACGATCCCCGACCTGATGGCCGGCCGCGATGTGTGCGGCAAGGCCCCCACCGGCTCGGGCAAGACGCTGGCGTTCGGGATCCCGCTGGTCGCTCGCGTCGGCCAGGGCCGGCCCGGCCAGCCCCGGGCGTTGGTGCTCTCACCCACTCGCGAGCTCGCGCTGCAGATCCGCACGACGCTCGAACCGCTCGGCCACGTCCGCAAGCGCAAGGTGCTGGCCGTCTACGGCGGCATGAGCTACGACCCGCAGCGGCGGGCGCTCAAGCGGGGCGTCGACATCGTCGTCGCCTGTCCCGGACGCCTCACCGATCTCATCAACCAGCGAGCGCTGAGCCTCGACCAGATCGAGATCGTCGTGATCGACGAGGCCGACCGCATGGCCGACATGGGCTTCCTGCCCGACGTACGCAAGCTGCTCGACATGATGCCGACGACCCGCCAGACCGTGTTGTTCAGTGCCACGCTCGATGGCGACATCGACGTGCTGGTGAAGCGCTACCAGCGCCAGCCCGTCCACCACGACGTGACCCCTCCCGAGGAGGAGGCCACGCCGGCCCGGCACGTGTTCTGGCGGGCCGAGCGCCACGAGCGTGTCGCGCTCACCACCGAGGTCATCAGCGGTGTCGGCTCGACCATCGTCTTCTGTCGCACCAAGCACGGTGTCGACCGTCTCGCCGAGCAGCTCGAGCAGGCCGGCGTGAGCGCCGCGGCCATCCACGGTGGGCGCAGCCAGCGTCAGCGTGAGCAGGCGCTCGATTCGTTCCGACGGGGACGGGTCGATGCCCTGATCGCGACCGATGTCGCGGCTCGGGGCGTGCACGTCGACAGCGTGGCATGTGTCGTGCACTACGACCCGCCGGACGACACCAAGGCATACGTGCACCGTTCGGGCCGCACCGCCCGAGCCGGGCTCACCGGAGTGGTGCTGTCGTTCGTGGGACGTGACAAGGCGCGGGCAACCCGCCGTCTCCAAGAAGAGCTCGACCTGCCCGTCGGCCTCGTCCGTCCCGACATCGAGACGCTCGGGGTGATCGACATCCGCTCTTCGGGAGCCGCGCGGCCGCCGAGGCCGGTTCCCACGGCTCGACCGAGTCGTGAGCTCGTGGCGGCCGCCCAGCGCACCAGCGCGACCCGACCGTCACCCCAGGCACACGCGCATCACGACGCCGAGTCGCGCGGGCATCGCCAACACCGTTCACCGTCGGCCCAGCGCGCTCGCTGATCTCAGACGCCGGCGGGACGGGTGCCGATGACGTTCTCGGCCTCGAAACGGGCGACGGTGGCATCGTCGTAGCCCAGCTCGTGCAGGATCTCCCGGTTGTGCTCGCCCATCGTGGGCGGGCGCAGCCGGACCCAGTGCTCGACCGATTCGAACCGGAACGGGGGACGGGGTAGGGGAACCGTTCCCACGATCGGATGCTCGACCAGCTCGCTGGCTTGGCGAGCCACCAGTTGCGGTTGACTGCCGTTGAGGCGTGGGTCGCGTCCGGGCGCGGCAGGAACGCCAAGTGCTACAAGGCGATCGGCCTCGACGCTCGGGTCGTCGATCGTCGACGCGTGGGCCCGCAACAGAGCATCGAGCTCGTCGTGGTGCGCTCGACGGCCAGCGTGGGAGTCGAAGCGGGAATCGGTGGCCCAAGCCGGCTCGCCCAGCGCTCGCTTGAGCGCGTGCCAGTGGGCGTCGCTCTCGCACGAGATCGCCAGCCATTGCTCGATGGCGACCGAGCCGTGGGCCGCGTCCTTGCACCGGTACAGGCCTTGCGGCGCGGCATAGGGGGAACGGTTGCCTTCGCGCTGCATCTCGTGACCGTACGCGCTCCACTCGACGATCTGCTCGGCCGCGGCGTTCAGCGCCCCCTCGACCATCGTGACCTCGAGCAGGCTTCCGAGCCCGGTGCGGTCGCGTTCGGCCAGTGCCACGATGAACGCGAACGCCGAGTGCATACCGGCCAACGGATCGCAGGGGCCCTGCTGGATGCGGGGCTGGTCGTCGGGATGCGACGTGATCCAGGCCAGTCCGCTGATCTGCTCCATCGTCTGCGCGAAGCCGACGTTGTCGCGCCAAGGCCCGTCGAGCCCGAACGCCGGCATCCGCACGAGGATGGTCGTCGGCGACAGCTCGTGGAACTCCTTCCACCCCAGACCGAAGTTCTCGAACACCCGTGGCGAGAAGTTCTCGACGACGGCGTCGGAGCGCTGGATCAAGCGGCGCATGGCTTCCATCCCCTCGGGATGTGACATGTCGAGGGTGAGCGACCGCTTGTTGGAGTTGGCGGCGAGGAACACCGCGCTGTACTCCCACCACGCCGATCCCCTTGGGGCCGACATGAACCCGGTCATGCGCATCCCGTCGGGCTTTTGGATCGACTCGACGTGGATGACGTCGGCGCCGAGCGCAGCCAGGATGCCCGTCGATGCAGGACCGGCCCACCACGCCGTCGTGTCGAGCACCCGGAGGCCTTCCAGCGGCAGGCGCGTGCGCACGGTGGCGGTCGCGGCCGCGGCCTCGACCGGACGCTCGCGCGTACCCCAACCGACGGCTCCGGTGTGCTGGCCCAGACGGGGCGCCGGCGAACGAGGCCCGAGCGTCTCGCCGTCGAGCATGTACGAAGGCCGGGGCTGCTCGAAATCGCCGTCGGGGTTCGTGACGAAGACACCTCGGGCGCGCAGGTGCGCGTGGTCGAGCACGGTGCGACCCGAGAGCACGGGGGCGACGGGGATGCGCAGCATCGCCGCCTTCTCGACGATCTCGGCCGTGGTGTGCTTGGTGGTGTACTCGCGCACGATGGCGTTCCACTCGTCGCGGCGACGCTTGCGCCCCATCACCATCGGGAGCTCCTCGTCGGCGAGGAGATCGGGACGGTCGATCAACACCAGGAAGTCGTTGAACTGCTGACGGGAGTTGGTGTTCACGCCGACCCAGCCGTCGAGCGTCGGCTCGATCGACGGGAGCTCGACACTCCGGGGCGGCAGCTCGATGGGCGGACGGCCCGAGAGGGCGTACATGAGATCGGAGTACGTGTTGGCCGCGATGGCCATGGCTTCCAGCCACGACAGGTCGACGTGCTCGCCGATGCCGGTCTGGCCGGCTCGGCGAACGGCGGCTGCCGCGCCCACCGCAGCGAACACGGCCGCGATGTACTCGGTGATCCGGCCCGCGGCGTGGAACGGCTCCTGGTCGGGGAGCCCCCGGCGCAGCGTCGAGCCGCACTCGGTCTGGACGATGAACTCGGTCACCGGACGCTCGGCGTACGGGCCGGTCCGACCGTACGGGGTGATCGACAGGCGAACCAGGGCCGGATTGGCCCTGCGGGCCTCAGCAAGTGCGCCATCGTGCCGGTCGTGGTCGTGCCCGCCGGGAGCGAAGGAGTCGATGACGAGGTCGGCGGCCCGGATCATCGCCCGGACGGCGTCGTCGCCGGGCTCGCCGATCACAGAACGCTTGGAGCAGTGCAGGAAGCGGAAGAACGCGCCGTCTCGCTCACCCAGGTCGGCGCCGGTGGCCGACCAGCGCCGCAGCGGGTCACCGGTTGGCGGCTCGACCTTCACGACGTCGGCCCCGGCGTCGGCGAACAGCTTGGAGCAGTAGGCGCCGGCGATCCCGGAGGAGATGTCGACGACGCGAAGATCCTTGAGTCCATGCACGCCGGCATTCTGGCAGCATCCGCGGCGCCGGGCCCCCCTTCCCAAATGTGCGCGGAAATGCTCACCCTGTGAGCATTTCCGCGCACATTTCACGGGGTGGGGCGGTGTGGACCCCGTGTGGCAGGATCGGCGCCATTACGAGCACTGGATGCAGGCCGGCCTCTTCCCGGTCGCCTACACCCTTGGGACCGACTTCCGCCGCCCTCCCCGCCAGCCCGCCGAGCGCTACGCCCGTTGGAACGGATTCGAGTATCGCGGCGTCGGTCACCTCACCCGTCGCCGTCGTCCCCGGCCCGTCGTCCCCAGGCCACGACTCGCCGCCCACCGCCCACCGCCCACCGCACAAGGAGCAGCCTCGCATGACGGATCTGACCACGCTGACCGGTCTCGAGGGCAAGGTCGCCGTGGTGACCGGCGCAGGCCGCATGCGCTCGATCGGCCGGCCGATCGCCGTGGCTCTGGCCGAGGCTGGCTGCGACGTCGTCGTCACGGGGACGGGTCGCTCGCCCGACCGGTATCCGGCCGACGAGCAGGCCGCCGGGTGGCGCGACATCGAGTCGGTGGCCGACGAGATCCGCGCCGCGGGGCGCCGGGCGCTACCGCTCGTGTCGAACGTCGGCGATCATGACGCCGTGGTCGCGCTCGGCGAGCGCGTCATGTCGGAGCTGGGGCGGGTCGACATCGTCGTCAACAACGCGGCCGCGGCGCGGGGAGAGGACAGGGTGCCGGTCGTCGACTGCGACCCGGCCGTGTGGCGCAACGTCGTCGACATCGGCCTCATCGGCGTGTTCTCGATGTGCCACGTCTTCGGGCGGCTGCTCATCGACCAGGGGCACGGCGGGTCGATCGTCAACATCTCCTCGATCGGCGGGAAGATGCTCGCGCCCAACACCTCGGCCTATGCCGCGACCAAGGCGGGTCTCCACGCCCTGACGGCGAGCATGGCGAGGGAGGTTGGCCAGTACCAGGTCCGGGTCAACAGCATCTGCCCGGGTGTCATCGACACCTACCGCATCGACGACATCGGTCGGGGAGAGCACTGGGAGAACCTGCTGCGGACGTTCATCCCGTTGCAGCGGGCAGGCACCGGCGACGACATCGCCGCCATGGCCCTGTTCCTCTGCAGCGACCAAGGCTCCTGGATCACCGGCCAGAACTGGAACGTCGACGGCGGTTCCTGCGTGCAGCATTGACGGGCGGAGGAGATTGTGATGCGAGTGACCCAGTCGTGGAGGTACCCCGTCAAGTCGATGGCCGGCCACACGCTGGAGAGGGCAGCGACGAGGCGTTGCGCATCAAGCTGCCCGATGGCTCGGTCACCAGAGACGACGCCGTGTTGTCGGCCTGGCTCGGCCGCCGCGTCGAGCTGCGCCAGCCGGCGCCCGGCGAGCAGGGCCGTTACGAGATCGCCCGGAACGACGGCGACGAAGTCGCTGGCTCAGCTTGGAGCCGGCATGAGGTCAGAACTCGGGGATGACGTGCTTGGCCATCAGCTCGATGGTCTGCATCACCTTCTCGTGCGGGATCTTCAAGGGGTTCACGAGACACAGCAGCAGATCGACGCCGGCGGCCTCGTACTCCTTGAGGGTCTTGATCGCCGTGTCGGGATCGCCCACGACGCAGGCGTCGGTGTCGATCAGGTAGTCGAGGGTCAGGTAGTCGATGAGACCCTGCTGCACGTTCTGCTTGGTCTTTTCGAGGTACGCGTACGAGCCGGCCTCCTGCTCCATCTCGTCGAGCCATTCGACGACCGAGGCGATGATGCGCCCACCGTGCTTGGGGTACCACTCGAACGACTCGCGAGCGACGTCCCGAGCCTCCTCGTTTGTCGGCGCCACGTTGACCATGGCGAACGCGGCCGCCTGGTTGTTGATGTACGCGCCGACGGGCTTCGTGCACGCCTCGATACCTGAGCGGTAGATGTCGATGCGCTTCTTGATGTCGGCCGGCGGCGATCCGACGGCGAACGAGCAAAGGCCCAGGCCCATCTCACCCACGAGACGGTGCGTCTCGGGCGAACCCGTGGCGCCCCACAACGGCGGATGGGGCTTCTGCAAGGGCTTCGGCAGCACCCGGCGCTTGGGCATCGACCAGTGCTTGCCCTCGAACTCGTACTCGTCGTGGGTCCAGATGCCGACGACGTGCTCGAGGGCCTCGGTCCACATCTCGCGGGTCTCGTTCGGATGGATGCCGAAGCCTTCGAGCTCGGTGCGGGTCGACGAGCGGCCCGTCCCGAAGTCGACCCGTCCGTTGGAGATGAGGTCGAGAACCCCGACCGACTCCGCCGTGCGCACGGGATGGTTGTAGGGCTTGGGCATCAGCCGAACCCCGTAGCCGATGCGCATGTTCTTGGTGAGCGCGGCGATCGCCCCGTAGAGCACCTCGGGGTTGGAGCAGTGCGAGTACTCCTCGAGGAAGTGGTGCTCGACCGTCCAGAAGGCGTACCAGCCGAGCTTGTCGGCCAGCACGGCCTGCTCGATGGTGTTCTGGTACGCCCAGTACTCGCTGCGTTCCGTCCACGGCTTGGCGACGGGGATCTCGTAGAACAACGCGAATTTCACGATGGCCCTTTCGGTGGCCCGGCGTCGTCGGGAGCCTGGCGGACGAGAACACGTTCTAGCCGATCGACGGGGGTGTGCGCCCGCACCCGCGCGGGTAGCGTCGGCCACCATGGTGATGGAACTGGCCACGGACAGCTTCGACCTCGGGATCGTGGTGCGTGACACCTCCGCGATGCTCCGGTTCTACGAACAGACGTTGGGCCTGTCCCGGCGTCGCGTGGTGCCGCTGCCCGAGGGCGAGCTGGTGATGCTGGAGTGCGGAACGGCGTCGGTGAAGCTGATGTGCCTCGCGCCCGTCCCCCCCGTGAGCTCGCCGGCGGGAATGCTCTCCGATGCCACCGGGCTGCGTTATCTCACCTTCACGGTGAACAACCTCCATGCGGTGGTCGACGAGTGCCGGGCTGCCGGGGCGCCGGTGCTGCGCGGCCCGCTCGAGTTCGGCCCCGGGATCACGATCGTGGTCATGGCCGACCCCGACGGCAACAGCGTCGAGCTCGTGCAGCTCGACGCCGCGTAGCGGGTCGCTGGCGTGCCGACCGAGATCGAGACACGAGCAGGGCGCATCGAAGGACGCACGCTGCCCGGCGCCGTACGGGTGTGGCGCGGAGTCCCGTACGCCGCTGCCCCGGTGGGCAAGCGCCGATTCCAGCTCCCGGCGCCCGTTCGCCGTTGGACGGGCGTGCGGTCCGCGTTCGAGCGTGCTGCGGCGCCCATGCAGGCAGTCGGGACGGCAGCCGGACCGGCCATCGTGCCGGGGATGGAGCCCGGACCCGTCTCGGAAGACTGCCTGTATCTCGACGTGTGGGCGCCACCGGGAGCGTCGCCATCCGACCCGCGTCCGGTGATGGTGTGGATCCCGGGTGGCGCCTTCGCCATGGGGTCGGGCGCACTGGCCACCTATGACGGCGCCCGGCTCGCGTCCGAGGGCAACGTCGTGGTCGTGTCGATCACGTATCGCTTGGGGGCATTGGGGTTCCTGATGCTCGACGGTGTCCAGCCCAACGTGGGCCTGGTCGACCAGGCGGTGGCGTTGGCCTGGGTGCAGGACAACATCTCCGTGTTCGGAGGCGATCGCGACAACGTCACCGTGTTCGGCGAGTCGGCGGGCGGCGGTTCGATCTGTCATCTGCTCGCGGCCCGACTGGCCCGGGGCCTGTTCCGCCGGGCGATCGTCCAGAGCGGCGCCACCGGTCTCACGCTTGCGCCCGAGCGCGCCGCCGAGGTGGGCGCTCGCCTCCTGGCTGTCGCCGGTGTGGCCGACGTGGCCGGGCTTCGGGCGCTGCCCGCAGAGGCGATCGTCGACGCCCAGGTGCGCACGACGTGGGAGCTCTTCGAGACGGTCGGCATGATGCCGTTCCATCCCTGCCTCGACGGTGGCGTCGTGAAGGACTGGCCGCTCGCCGCTCGTCAGACGGGTCACGCCGCCGATGTCGAGCTGCTGATCGGCACCACGGCGCACGAGATGCGGCTGTACGCCGATCTGGGCGAGCCCGACCTCGACCGCGCACGTCTCGTGAAGCGCCTCGCGCGCTACCTCGACGGCCGGCCCGCACGAGGGGCGGTTCCGGCGGGCCCAGCCCTCTCGGGCGACGATCTGCTGTCGGTGTACGAGAGCACGGCGGGCCCGACGGCATCGCTGGCGAGCATCTGGTCCGACATCCAGACCGACGGCGAGATGACGACCTGGGCCGAACGCACGGCCCGCGCTCACGCCGGACACCAACCCGCGACGTACCGCTACGTGTTCGCCTGGGAGGCCGCAGCCCGCGACGGTGCCTACGGCTCGTGTCACGCCGCCGACCTCCCGTTCACGTTCGGGACGTTCGACGTCGACGGATGGGGCGAGTGGGTCGGCTGGGAGGGCCCGGGAAGCGCGGCCGATGTCGTGGGCACCGACCTTCGCCGCCGGTGGGCCGCGTTCGCCCACACCGGAGTTCCCGGTGCCGATTGGCCCCGATACGGCGGCGACGCAGACGACGGGAGCCGGGACTGCTACGTGTTCGGGCCCGACCCCGGAGCGGTCGCCGACTGGCACGGCACCCGCCGTCAGGCCTGGACCGGGCGGTAGCGGCAGGAGAAGCAACCGTTCCCCCCGTCGAGCACCTGTCGCTGAGCGGCGATGGTCGCCGCTGAGCGACAGGTGTTGACGGCTACCGAGAGTCATGGAGAGCAACACGATGACCGATCGCCGAAACCTCATCGCCGTGGCGCTGGGAGAAGCCCCAGCCGATCTCGTGCTCCGGGGCGGCACCGTGGTGAGCACGGCCACCGGCGAGCTCGTGCGGGCCGACGTGATCGTCGCGGGCTCGCGCATCGCGGCCGTCGGCGACGCGGCCGACGCGTTGATCACCGGCGACACTGTCGTGATCGATGCCACCGGACGCTTCATCGCCCCCGGCCTCATCGACCCGCATACCCACCTCGAGAGCAACAACCTCACGGTCACGGAGCTGGCTCGGGCGATCGTCCCCCGGGGCGTGCTGTCGATCTGCGAGGACCCCCACGAGATCGCCAACGTGTTGGGGCGACCGGGAGTCGACCTCCTCGTCGACGAGGCGTCAGCGCTGCCCCTCAACGTGTACCTACGGGTGCCCGGACGGGTTCCGGCCATGCCCGCGCACCTCGAGACGTCGGGTCACGAGATGTCCGTCGAGACGACCCGCGAGCTTCTCGCCCGCCCCGACGCGGTCTGCCTCGGCGGCGACATCAACCCGGCCCTGCTGCTCCAGAGCGACGACGATCAGCTGGCGAAGATCGATGCCTGCATCGCGTTGGGCAAGACCGTCGGCGGCCAACTCCCGGGCTTCGTCGGGCGTGTTCTCAACGCCACCATCGCCGCCGGGATCGAGGACACCCACGTGGCCGAGTCGGTCGACGAGATCGCCGAGCAGCTCCGGCGGGGCGTGCGGGTGCTCCTCACGCCTCGGATCGACCGGCTGCCGGCCGAGGAATGGCCTCTGATCGCGCAGGCCGTCCGCCGCTTGGCGCTCGACATCCGCTACCTCTGTCTGTGCACCGACGACATCCACCCGAACGTGCTCCTGGCCGAGGGCCATCTCGACGAGCGGGTTCGACTGGCGGTCAGGTCGGGCTTCACGCCCGTCGAAGCGATCCAGATGGCCACGATCAACCCGGCGTCGCTCATGCGCCTCGACCGCGATCTCGGTGTCGTCGCACCGGGGCGGCTCGCCGACCTCGTGGTGCTCGACGATCTCGCCACGTTCGCCGTCTCGTCGGTCGTGCATCACGGAGTCGTCGTGGCGCGCAACGGAGCGTTGGTGAATGAGCCCCGGGCCTTCCCCTATCCGACCTGGGCGACACAGACCATGCACCTGGCGGCTCCGGTGATCGCAGCCGACCTGGCGCTACGAGCGCCGGCCTCAGCGGCGGTGCCGACGAGCGTGACCGTGTCGGTCGTCGAGTTCGGCGGCCCCAAGACCCGACGGACGGCCGAGTTGGCCGTGCGCGACGGGGTGGTCGTGCCCGATGTCGGCCAGGACGTCCTCTCGATAGCAGTGCTCGAGCGTCATCGCGCGTCAGGCCGGATCGGCCGGGGCTTCGTGGGGGGGCTGGGGATTCGGGGCGGGGCCGTCGCCTGCTCGGTGAACCACGACTCGCACAACATCTTCGTCGTCGGCGATTCGCACGAGTCGATGGCCATCGCCGCCAACGCCATCGCCGACGCCGGCGGCGGATATGTGGCCGTCGTGGGCACCGAGGTCAGGGCCATCGTCGAGCTCCCCATCGCCGGGCTCATGTCCGAACGCCCCCTGGCCGAGGTCGGAGCCGCACTGGCGGCGGTGGAACGCGTCGTCATCGACGAGCTCCATTGCTCCATCACCTATCGACCCATGTACGCCTTGAACTTCCTGTGCCTCCCCAACATCCCCGAAGCCGGCTTCACCGATATGGGCATCATCGACACCACCACCATGGAGCTCGTCCCCACCCTCGTGCCCTGACCCGTCCCCCGGGCCCGGGCCGCAACGGTGTTCTGTCGACGGCGACGGTGGGCGATGGCGAGCTGGTGAGGGTGGGTTCAGTCTCGACGAGCCGTGCTGCGTCGAGCAGGCGCTGGCGGCTGGGCTGGTCCTGCCACGGGGTGGCGGGGTCGGGGACGTTGGAGCTCAAGTGCGTCGGTCTCGACGCCGCGGCCCTTGCTCGTCGCGGTGTCGCTGTGCTGGGTCTTGGTGCACATGGTCGAGGAGTACGCCCGCCACAACGGTCACGCCGACCTGTTGCGCCAACGGATCGACGGGACGGTCGGCGAGTAGCCGCTGTCCCGTTCCCGTTCCCGTTCCCGTCGCTCTGTCAATCTGTCAAGCGATCGTGGACGTGGGGTGCGAGCGGTCGCATCGAATTAGTCTCCGAGACATGGTGAACCACCGAGAACAGGCCCTGTCCGAGATGACGGGCCCCGGCGGACCCTTCGAGGTCGTCGAGTCCGACGTGGTGGGCGAACGCATCGGCGCGTTCGGGCGTCGTCATCCCCATCTCCGTTCGGTGCTGGCGGCCTCGGCGGCTCACGGCGACCTGGGGTACGTGACGATGGGCGATCGCACGATCACCTACGCCGAGCACCTGCGGCTCGTCGCTTCGGTGGCCGCGGCCTTGCGCCACGAGTACGGCATCGGCCCCGGCGATCGGGTGGCGATCGTCTCGGCCAACCGTCCCGAGTGGCCGATCGCCTTCTGGGCCACGGTGAGCCTGGGAGCGATCGTCTGTGCCGGCAACGGTTGGTGGACGGCCGACGAGATCGCGTACTCGGTCGAGCTCACCGAGCCCAAGCTGCTCATCGGCGACCGGGCCCGCCTCGCCCGCATCGCCGATCGCGACCTGGGCGTGCCCATGATCGAGATCGAGTCGGACTTCGGTCGCCTGGAGGCGTACGCCCCCGATGCGGCGCTCCCCGACGTCGAGCTGGCTGAGGACGACCCAGCGCTGATCCTGTTCACGAGCGGCACGACCGGGCGCTCGAAGGGCGCCACGATCTCGCACCGCGGCCTCATCGGTTTCGTGCAGGTGCAGTTCTGCAACGGTGCGGTGCGGATGCGGGCCGGGGCGATCGCCGCTGCGCAGGCCCGGGAACGGGGAGAAGAGCCGGCTGGCGCGGGTCAGGCGATCGGGCTGCCGACCGGTCAGAACGTGACGCTGCTCACTTCGCCGATGTTCCACGTCTCGGGCCTCTTCGCCGGGATCATCATGGGGCTGTCGACCGCCGGGCGCCTGGTGTTGCGGGAAGGCCGCTTCGACGCCGAGGACGTGCTGCGCCTGATCGAGAAGGAGCGGGTCACGGCCTGGTCGCCCTTGGGGGGACTGAGCCTGCGGACCATCGACCATCCGTCGTTCGGGAAGTACGACACCTCCAGCCTGCGTAACGTGGGCTTCGGCGGGAGCCCCACCTCACCCGCCACGCTCGAGCGCGTCAAGGCGGCGTTCCCGTCGCTCGGCGGGCAGCTGGCCAACGGCTATGGCTCCAGTGAGACCGTTGCGTCGGTCTCGTCGAACGTCGGGGCCGAGTACGACGCCCGTCCCGAGTCGGCCGGGTGGGCCAACCCCAGCTGCGAGATCGAGATCTGGGACGAGCACGACCAGCCCGTCCCCGACGGGGTCGAAGGCGAGATCCACGTCCGCAGCCCCTACACGATGCTCGGGTACTGGAAGAACCCCGAGGCGACCACCGCGGTGATCAAGCGGGGACGCTGGCTGGCGACGGGCGACATCGGCCGCCTCGACGACGGGTTCCTCACCATCAACTCCCGAGCCCGCGACATGATCCTGCGAGGCGGCGAGAACATCTACCCGATCGAGGTCGAGCAGCGCATCGACGCCCATCCTTCGGTCACCGAGTGCGCGATCGTCGGGGTCGAGCACGACGTGCTGGGCCAGGAGGTCAAGGCCATCGTCGTCCCCGCGCCCGGATGCTACGTCGACGTCGCCGAGCTCGCCCGCTGGGTCGGCGAGTCGCTCGCGCCGTTCAAGGTTCCCGCCCACTGGGAGATCCGTCGCGAGCCCCTGCCCCGCAATGCCGCCGGCAAGGTGCAAAAGACCGTCCTCACCGGCGAGAGCGCGCCGGCCCCCGACGACCACCGCGAGCATTGAGCTGAGCACGACGCTCGATCCGTGGGCAATGACGTGGCATGTGACGTCGTCGTGCCCACTGCTCGAGAGGCTGGCGGCTCAGCCTCAGCGGCCGTTGGCCGAGAAGTGCTGCCAGTCCTTCAGCGAGTTCCAGTTGCCGCCCCAGCCCCAGCCGATGTCGGCGAAGGCCTTGGTGACGACATCGCCAGCGACGATCATGCCGGGACGCACATCGGCTCGGTCGAGGTACACCGACGCCAGCTCGGGCAACACGATGTCGCCCTTCAGGTACGGGTTGATGAACGGGTTGATGTCGATCGCCCGGCCGTAGGCGTGCTGCGACCACGTCGTTGTCGAGCCGGTCGCGGGCCGGCAGGCGAAGACGCTCGTGTTGTTGCCGTCGCCGGTGGGGGGAGCGTCGATCTCGTCGGCGGTCACCACCCGCATCTCCTCGATGGGGAAGCGAGACTCGTGGAGCCGCCGGAACACCTCGACGAACCCCTCGGCTGCGTCGGCGTTGACGAGCAGCTCGCCGGTGTGGTCGAGGCCGTCGAACCCGCGGAACGAGACGGTCACGTAGCGCAGCTCGGCCAGGCTGACCGGGCAGTCGTCGCGCCAGCTCGAACGGGCGACCACGTCGGCGGGTATCTCAGCGATGTTCGACACGAAGGCGTCATTGATCGGAGGGGCGAGGAAGTCGCTGGTCGCGAACCGGCGGTCGGCGAGCTCGGGGGGCGTGGGGGGCATCTCTCCGTAGCCGTCGGGCCGCAGCGCCAGCACCCGGGTGCCCAGCCACGGGGGACGGGTGGGCAGCGTCGTGAGCACCCCGGTGGCCGCAGCCGTGGCGGGGGTCGTCGACGCGCCCGGTGCGACGGTGACGGGCGGCCCAGTAGCCGATGACGCTGCGGTGGACGGCTGGGCCGCGGGCAATGACGGGACCGTCGCCGGTGCCAGAGCGGTGGGCGGAGCGGCACTGGCACCCTCGGCCATGTTCACCGACGTCGTCGTGGTCAGCAGCGGGGGGACGCTCGACAGATCGTCGATCGCGTCGGGATCGGAGCCGCCGCCTTCGTTGTTTGAGCTGCAGCCGACGAGCCCCAGCACCACGACCACGGCCACCAGACCCGCCGCGCCCACGCTCCTCGCCGTTCTCCCGAGCCTCTGACCGGTGGTCGCGTTCAACCTTCGCACGCCGTCCACGGTAGGCGCCGACTCGCCCGATCTGGTCGCGCCCGGGCGGCGCACGCCCACCTCGGCGTTCTTTGTGGCTGAGCCCGCTCCGGGCATGGCCCTGGCCACAAAGAAGGACGGTGGTCCGTAGACTCCGGCGGTGATCGACGCGGTCAGGCTCGAGATCCGCGAATCCGGCCAGGTGGCCCGCCTCGTACCGATCAGCGGGACGGTGGAGGTCGGCTCCGACTGCGCTGGTGTGGTGATCGCCGATCCCGAGCTGGCGCCCGTCCACCTGCGCCTGAGCGTGACCGCCGACGCCGTACACGTCGAAGATGCCGGCAGCGAGCAGGGCGTCGCGGTCAACGGGCAGAGGCTGGTGGGTACGGCCCGACTCGAGTCTGGCGACACGATCCACATCGGATCGACCTCGATGATCGTGCGGATCCTGGCCGCAACGACTCCGCCGCCGACCTTGCAGACCCCGTCGCTGATCCTGCAGACCCCGTCGCCGACCGCGTCGACTGTGTCGATCTCTCCGCAGCGACCGAGTGTCGTCCATGCCATTGCCGCGCCGGCCGTCGATCTGCCCGGACCGGTGCTACGGATCGGGCGGGGGCACGACAACGACATCGTCGTCTCCGATCTGCTCGTCTCGCGCTACCACACCGAGGTGCGATGGATCCCCGACGGCGGCACCTGGGAAGTCGTCGACCTCGGCAGCCGCAACGGCACCTACGTCAACGGCACGGCGGTCGCCCGCAGCCCGATCGGCGAGCGGGACATCGTCGCCGTGGGCCTCAGCCTGTTCCGCCTGCGGGACGGCAGCTTCGAGGAGTACCGCGACGACGGAGCCGTGTCGTTCTCGGCGGCCGGCCTGACCGTCACCGCCGGCACCGGCCGGGCGCTGATTGACGATGTCTCGTTCTCGCTCGGGGAACGGGCGCTGTTCGGCGTGATCGGGCCGTCGGGCTCGGGGAAGTCGACGCTGCTCTACGCCCTGTCGGGCCGGCGCCCCGCGGCCAGCGGGACCGTCCTCTACAACGGGCGCGACCTCTACCACGACTACGCCGAGCTGCGAAATCGCATCGGGTTCGTCCCCCAGGAGGACGTGCTGCAGCGGGAGCTGAGCGCGCGCCGAGCCCTCGAGTTCGCCGGGCGTCTGCGCTTCCCGACCGACGTCACCAACGACGAGCGTGTCGCACGCATCGACGACGTGCTGGAGGAGCTCGGGATCGCCCATGTGGCCGACTCCCCGATGCAGCAACTGTCGGGCGGCGAGCGCAAGCGGGCGAGCGTCGCGCTCGAGCTGCTGACCAAGCCGTCACTGGTGTTCCTCGATGAGCCCGCCGCGGGGCTCGATCCCGGGCTCGAGCGGTCGCTCATGCGCACTCTGCGTGCCTTGGCCGACGGAGGCCGGACCATCGTCGTCGTCACCCACGATTTGTCGAGCATCCGTCTGTGCGACGACGTGCTCGTGCTCGCACCGGGCGGGGTGCCGGCGTACCTCGGACCGCCGGGGTTCGCAACGCAGCGCTTTGGCGCCGAGGACCTCACCGACGTCTTCAGCGCCCTGACCGCCGATCCCACGCGCAACTGGCGACCGCCCCGTCCCCCGGCCGACGAGCACGCGGAACCCCAGCCGCTCGTCGCCCCGATCACCGCGGCCACACCGACCAGCCGTATCCGCCTCGACCGCCCCACCACGCTGCCGGCCTCTCCGGGTGTTCCACCGTCGGACGGGTCGGTGTCTCCGGGTGCCGGATCGGATGCGCCGTCTGACGGAGCGGCGTCGGGTCTGGTCGAGCTGCGAAGCCGTCGCCGATCCTGGTTCGTTCAGCTCCGGACGCTCGTCGCCCGGTCGGCTGCCGTGCTGGGCTCGGATCGGCGCAACCTGGCGCTGCTCCTGGCCCAGGCCCCGGTGCTCGGGCTCCTGATGCTCGTGGCGTTGCCTGCCGGAGAGCTCGGAGTGCCCGGCCCGCAGGAGGTCCGGTTCGTGTCGGTGGCCCCCTTGGTGTTGTTCGTGCTCATCCTCGGTGTCACGTGGCTGGGC
>VFJJ01000042.1 GCA_009886115.1 Actinomycetota bacterium | reverse complement strand
CCGGAAACCCGAGCTCAACTTCTCCAACGACTTGTTGAACTCGATCCCGGTACTGGTCAGGTTCCTGTAGGCGTTGATCGCCCCGATGTTCTGATTGATGCGCACTGTCCAACCTCCATGTTTGGCAGGTGCGGGATGGGTTTTCGACGTCTCGAATGGCCCAATCCCTGGGCCGGTCGGGGCGTCAACCGTCCATCGGCCGGGTGGTGTTCGTGGTGAAGGGATTTTCACGGGGAGTGACATCTTTGAGACCCCCGACCCAGGCTGCTTGGGTCAAGTCGCGGTATTCGGAGGGGTTCGGGTGCGAGAACGTCCCGCCGACCAGCGGCGCCCCATCTCACGTTCCGTGCTGCTGACTGCGCCGTGATCGGGGGTGGGCACGCGGCCGTGACGGCTCGGTAGCGTTGCGAGATGGCTGAGCCCTCCAACGACCACGCCCCGACGCTCGCCGGTGTCGGGGCATTCGCCCGTGACGCGCCCGACACGGTCGCCGTCATCGACGGGGCCCGAACCCGAACCTTCGCCGAGCTCGACGATCGGGCCGTCCGCCTGGCTCGGGCCTACCTCGCGCTCGGAGGAGCTCCCGGCGGGCCGATCGCCGTGATGCTCGAGAACTCGATCGAGACCTTCGAGTGCATGGTGGCCGCGGCCAAGCTCGCCGGGTCCTACCTCCCCGTCAACTGGCACCTGAAGGCCGAGGAGCTGCACTGGATCCTGGCCGACTCCGGCGTTGCCGTGCTCGTCGCCCACGTCGAGTTCCGTGCCGTGGCCGAGGCTGCTCTGTCGGGGATCTCGGGGTGTCGCCTCCTGCTCGTGGGCGACGGCTATGACGAAGCGTTGGCCGCATCGGGTGACGTACCCGCTCCGTTCCCCGACCAGGCGCCCACGCACCGCTGGGTGATCTACACCTCGGGCACGACCGGTCGGCCCAAGGGCGTGGTCCACGACAGCCCGGCTGGCGCCAACGTCGCCGCGAGCCAACAGATGCTCGTGGGGCTCTGGGGCTACCGCTCGAGCGACGTGCACATCACCTCGGGTCCGCTGTACCACACCGGCCCGGCGGGCTACGCCACGACGACCCTGTTCGCCGGGGGCACCGTGGTGTGCCTCCCCTGGTTCGAGGCCCGGGAGTGGATGCGCCTCGTCGAGCGCCACCGGGTGAGCACCACGTTCGTCGCTCCGGCCCACTTCATCAGGCTGCTCGAGGTGCTCGAACGCGTCGACGACGGCCCGCGCGCCGACCTGTCGTCGCTGCGCCATGTCATCCACGCCGGCGCGCCGTGCCCGGCGACGGTGAAGCGACGCATCATGGAGGCGCTACCGAACACCGAGATCTGGGAGCTGTACGGCGCGTCCGAGGGCGGCGCCACCCGGATCGGCCCCGACGAATGGCTCGAGCACCCCGGCTCGGTCGGCCGTCCCTGGCCGGGGACGACGATACGGATCCTCGACCTCGACACGGGCGAGCCCCTCGGTCCCGACATGACCGGCGCCATCTGGATCGCACCACCGGCGACGACCCGGTTCCGCTACCACAACGACACCGCCAAGACCGCGGCGGCCTGGGCCCAGGGCGACGCGTTCTCCGTCGGAGACATCGGCCATCTCGACGCCGACGGCTACCTCTTCATCACCGATCGGGCCAGCGACATGGTGATCAGGGCCGGCGCCAACGTCTACCCCCGCGAGATCGAGGACGTGCTGCACCGCCATCCCGCCGTGGTCGACTGCGCTGTCTTCGGCATCCCCGACGAGCGTGACGGCGAGCATCTCAAGGCCGTCGTCGAGGTACGCCCCTCGGCGTCGGCCCCCGCCGGTCCGGGCGTCGACGTCGACGCCGGGGCGCTCGCCGCGTTCTGCCGCGAGCATCTCGCGTCGTACAAGTGCCCCGAGGTCTGGGACCTGGTCGAGACGCTCCCCCGCGATCCCAACGGCAAGGTGCTCAAGCGCCGGTTGCGCGAACAGCACTGGGAAGGCCGCGACCAGGCGGTGTGAGCCGATCGATCGGCCCCGCTGACCCGCTGACCCGCCGGGCCCCATTCCACCGTCGACGCCGCCTACATCTCGGTGTAGAACGGCGGAACACCCGTCGAGCGATCGTTGAACAGGGTGCCCTTGGCCTTGTCGATGGTCTCGATCGTCCAGTTCTCGGCACTGCGGACGGTGCGCCAGGCGCGCCAGCCCCCGAGCACCTGCACGAGCCCACCGGCGATCTTGAACACCTGGCCGGTGATCGGATCAGACAGGTCGGAGCACAGCCACGCGACGCACGCGGCGACGTTCTGCGGCGCGAGCCGGTCGAGAGGCTCTTCCATCTCGTCGCTGCCACTCTCGCCCATGCCGACGGTGCCGAGCAGCCGAGTGCGGGCGACCGGGGCGATGGCGTTGGCCCGCACGCCGTAGCGACCCATCTCACGAGCCTCGACGAGGGTCATGGCTGCGATGCCGGCCTTGGCGGCTGCGTAGTTGAGCTGCCCGGCGTTGCCGTAGAGCCCGGCCTCCGAGGACGTGTTCACGATCTTGGCGTTGACCGGTACGTCGGTCTCCTTGAACCGGTTCCGCCAGTGCTCGACGGCGAAGCGGGTCGGGCAGAAATGCCCCTTGAGATGGACGGCGATGACGGCGTCCCACTCCTCCTCGCTCATCGAGAAGCTCATGCGATCACGGAGGATGCCGGCGTTGTTCACGAGGATGTCGAGCCCGCCGAACGTGCTGACGGCTTGGGCCACGAGGTCGCGGCCCCCGTCGAACGTCGCCACGTTCGCGTAGTTGGCGACGGCCTCACCACCGGCCAAGGTGATCTCGTCCACGACCTGCTGCGCCGGCGTGGTGTCGGCTCCGTCGCCGCCGGTGCTGCCCCCGAGGTCGTTGACGACGACCTTGGCCCCCTCCCGGGCGAGCAGCAACGCTTCCTGGCGTCCGATCCCCCGTCCTGCGCCCGTGACGATCGCGACCTTGCCGTCCATCAATCCCATCGGTGTGCCCCCGGTGTCGTCGGCGCTGCAACGCTGTAGCTCAGCCTGAGTGCCGCGAGGCTCCCAGATCCCGAACGCCCGATGCACACCGACCGCTGGCCGGTTCCCAGCCCGTACCGGATCAGGGGTGAGTTGTCCTGGGTATGGGGGGCGCTTCTCACTCTTGGTCGAGGGTGGAGGCCGTCAGCCGTCAGCGCAGACGCAACCAGACGCCGTGGTTGTGCTCGGCGGGGATCCAGGCCTGGCCCAGCTTGTCGTGCTCGACGTCGCCGATCGGGTCGGGATCGACCAGGCTGAAGTCGAGCCACCCCAGCCGGCCGGGGCGAGCGCCCAACCAAGCGTCCCAACGGCTTCCGGGCTCCGGTTCCATGAAGCCGATGCGCCCGGGCCCAGGCCAGGCCAACTCGAGCCAACCCGCCGAACGGTCGATGACCTGGCCGCCGAGCACGCCCACGAAGAGCCGCCGGGCCTCGGCGATCGATCGAACGAGATGCACGATCCGGGCGAGCTGGGCTGGCCGCTCGCACCGGGGCTCCACGGTTCCCGCTGGCGGGACATGCTCGGTCTCGTCGGGGCCAGCGGCTACCTGGACGACGATTCCCAGCGCCTCCTTGGGGCGCACGAAGCCCTCCTGCCAGTTGGGGTCGTCGCGATTGACCCCGGTGACCGTGTAGCCGTTGGTCTCGAGCGCCTCGATCATCGCGGTGAGGTCGGCGACCTTGAACGTGTAGTGGTGCGGGCCGGCACCGAGCTGGTCGAGGTAGCGCCGCAGGAACGGGAAGGCGTCGACCCGGGCCGGTTCGAGCATCTCGACCTTCATGCCGTTGGCGTAGCGCACCTGCAGCCAGTGCATGCCCGGGGCGATCGCATCGTCGATCCAGACACCGCCGAGGTCGCCGCGGTACCGGTCGAGCAGCGGGATGGTCGACTCGGCGGCGAGCGACACGTGGTCCATGATGGGCTGTTGACGGGACGGGTTCGGCACGCCGTCATCATGCCCGCCGGCAAATGCCACGCGCCCACCAGCGAGCGCGCGACGATCACGGGCACCCGTCACCCGTCGCCCAACCACACCCACCCGCCACTCAGCCATCGCAGGAGGCCACCGTGCGTCTCGTCTCGATCGAAGGCCGGCTCCACGCTCTCGTCGCCCAGGGCGCTCGAGCCATCGACCTCGGGGGCGCCGCGAGCCTTCCGACGGGGCCGTGCCAGTTCCTGGCCGCCGGCGGGCTCGACCGGGTCTCCGACATCATCGCCGAGGCCGAGGAACGGCTCGCCGCCGACGCCACGGTGCCCATCGGCGTCGACATGCTCCAGGCCAAGCTGCAGGCTCCCATCCCCAAGCCCCGCATGATCTGGTGCATCGGGATCAACTATCGCGATCACGCCGCCGAGACCGGGCGTTCCACCGAACGACCGGCAGAGCCCACGGTGTTCGCCAAGTCGCCCGGGGCGCTCCTCGCCCACGACGGCACCATCGTCGTGCCCCCCAACGTGACCAAGCCCGACTGGGAGGGCGAGGTGGCCGTGGTGATCGGGCGCCGGGCGCGCGACGTGAGCCAGTCCGACGCCCTGTCGTACGTCGCCGGCGTGACGGCGGCCAACGACGTGAGCGCCCGAGACCACCAGTTCACGACCACGCAGTTCACCTGGTCGAAGTCGATCGACACCTTCTGCCCCTTGGGTCCCGTGCTCGTCACCCTCGACGAGGTCGACGTGGGCAACCTCGACCTCACCACCCGGGTGAACGGCGTCGTGATGCAGCGAGGGAACACCCGCGACCTCATCTTCTCGATCCCCGAGCTGGTGTGCATGCTCTCGGCCGGGGTGACACTCGAACCGGGCGACGTGATCCTCACGGGCACGCCCGCCGGCGTCGGCAACGCCCGCACCCCGCCCGTCTTCCTCGGAGACGGCGACTCCGTCGAGGTCACCGTCGAGGGCGTCTGCACGCTCCGGAACCGGGTGAGCCGCCCCGGCTGAGCTGGCCTCCCTACCAAGCGACCGAGGAGGAACCTGATGGACGAGGTCACGGCCAAGGTGGTCGACGGAACCGCCTGGCGGGAGTTCTGCGACCTGCTCGCCGACGCCGGTGCCGTCGTGCTGGCGGATGGCCATCCCGACGATCCGCTCGACCGCGCCGAGGGGTTCCGACTGCTCACCCGGTTGCTGCGGGGGGCGTTGGAGACCCACCTCGAGCACGGCCAGCCGAGCCATCCCCAGCTCATCTGCACGTGCCACGAGACCATCAAGATCGTCGGCGAGAACCCCGACAACCACTACCTCGGCGCCTCGCTCGACGGTCGCTACGACTACCGGATCTGGGGGACGCGAGGCGCGGCGAAGTGGATCAGCTTCAACCTGTTCTCCGGCGCCGGCTTCGGCGGCGGTGGCCCCGGTACCGGCGCCACCATGCACGAGGAGCAGATGCACATCGAGCCCGACGGCACCTTCGAGGTGATCATCTCCCAAGACCGCCACCCTGGGAACTGGTTGCGCTCCGAGGCCGACACGAGGTCGTTGGCGATCCGCCAGACCTTCCTCGACAAGCGCCATCAGGAACACGCCGAGCTCCACATCGAGCGCATCGGCGGTGACGACTCGACGCCCGATCCCCTGTCGCCACACCACCTCTACCGATCGCTGCTCACCGCCCGCCACTACGTGAAGGCCGTCGCCGGCATCGGCGCCCAGTGGGCCCTGCGCCAGTCCCAGTGGCCCAACGAGTTCCGCGACGAGGCGCAGGACGACGACACCTTCAAGTTCAAGGACCCGCAGATCACCTGGCACCAGGCGTACTTCGAGCTGGCTGCCGACGAGGCCCTCGTGGTCGAGGTCATGCCGCCGGGGTGCGATTACTGGATGATCGCCCTCCACAACCACTGGATGGAGACGCTCGACTACGTCCACCACCAGTCCAGCCTGAACTGCCACACCGCCACACTCGAGGCTGACGGGAGCGTCCGGTTCGTGGTGGCGCAGCGCGATCCCGGCGTGGCGAACTGGCTCGACACCGCCGGCCACCAGCGCGGCACGATCGGCGTGCGCTGGGTGGGCCTCGACGTGATCGACGTCCTGCCGTCCACCCGGGTCGTGAAGCTGAGCTCGCTCGGCTGAGTGCCCAATGATGTGAGTGTCAGCCGACGGTGTTACCGATCGGCTCGAAGCAGCCGCGAGATCGGGGCGAAATGCCCGATGTCCGTTCCGCGGAAGCGCATTCGGACAGCCGAGCCGGTGCTGTGCGTTCGCTCACGGCCGTCGCGTCGCGTTGCGGATTCTCGTTCATCGTCGAGCGAACCCCCCGGGAAGCTACCGAGAAGGCGCCGGAACCCGAGGTGGTCGGGGCGACGGACTGACGGGCGAGGGCAGGCGGGACGTCCGCCACCGCGCCGACCGTCGACCTGTACCATCTCGGAACTCGATCAGGGAGGTCACCGTGAGCTTCACACCGCCGCAGGATCCTGGTGCAGGCGGAGGCTTCCCGCCACCGCCGCCGGGGCCCGGAAGCCAGCCCCAACCAGGGGGCTTCGGTGCTCCCCCGCCGGGCTATGCGCCGGGACCGCCTCCCGGGTACGGCGCACCAGGCCTGTCGATCGGGCCCGGGCCCAACTCGCGCTTCTTCGTCGCGATCTTCGGGTCCGAGCAGGGCCCGTACACCTACACAGATCTGCAGAACCTGGTGCGCTCGAAGAACGTGCTGTCCGAGACCAACGTCCGCGCCGACGGAACGGGCTGGTTCCAGGCGCGCGACGTTCCGGGGCTGTTCTCCGACAAGGAGTGGCTGACCGCGTTGCTGCTGTCGGTGTTCCTCGGCGGCTTGGGCGTCGACCGGTTCTACCTGGGCCACACCGGCCTCGGGGTGCTCAAGCTTCTGACCTGTGGCGGACTGGGCATCTGGGCCATCATCGACATCATCCTGATCGCCACCGGGTCACTCACCGGACCCGATGGACGACCGCTGAGACGCTGAGACGCTGAGACGCAGGGACGCCAAGGCGCTGCGATGACCGCGATCGAGCGTACCGGCGACCGGCTCGCGGCAGCCGTGGGCTGGTCGGGCACGGCTGCGGCACTCGCTGCCAGCTTCGTGCTCGACCCGGCGCGTGTCGACGCGGGACCGGTGCTGTGCCCGTTCCGGCTCGTCACCGGCCACAGCTGTCTCACCTGCGGGATGACCCGGGGCTTCGTGCGCTTCGCCCACGGCGACCTCGGGGGCGCGCTCGACGCGCATCCCTTGGCGCCATTGGTGTTCGTGATCGCGGCCATCGCGCTCGTCGTCAAGCTGACGACGTTGATCGGCGCAGCCTGGCCACGCCGCGACCGCCGCAGGTCGTTACCCCTTGCGGAGCCGCTCGGCCATGAGGCCACCGATCTCGGTGGGGTTGCGGGCCACATCGCAGCCGGCGTCGCGCAGCGCTGAGATCTTGGCCTCGGCCGTGCCCTTGCCCCCGCTGATGATCGCTCCGGCGTGGCCCATCTTCTTGCCCGGAGGAGCCGTCTGACCGGCGATGTAGGTGACCACGGGCTTGGTCATCTTGGTCTTGATGTACTCCGCCGCCTCTTCTTCGGCCGAGCCGCCGATCTCGCCGATCATGATCACGGCCTCGGTGGCCGGATCGGCCTGGAAGCGCGACAGGCAGTCGATGAACGACGTGCCGGGAACGGGATCGCCGCCGATGCCGACGCAGGTGCTCTGGCCGATCCCGAGCTGGGTGAGCTCGTGCAGGGCCTGGTAGGTGAGCGTTCCCGACCGTGAGACGATCCCGACCGAGCCGCCGGCCAGCGCGATCTCGCCCGGCGTGATGCCGATGTTGCACTCGCCCGGGGTGATGACGCCGGGGCAGTTGGGTCCGAGCAGCTGAACGTGCGGGTAGTCGCGCTTGAGCACGTTGAAGAAACGCGCCTCGTCGTGGGCCGGCACACCCTCGGTGATGACCACGATGAACTCGACCCCACCCTGAGCCGCCTCCATCACGGCGGAGGCCACACCGGGAGCGGGGATGAAGATGCACGACGCGTTGGCGCCGGTCTCTCTCACCGCATCGGCGACCGTGGCGAAGATCGGCACGCCCTCGACGTCGGTTCCGGCCTTCTTGGGGTTCGTGCCTGCGACCACCTGGGTGCCGTAAGCCCGGTTGCGCAGCCCGTGGAAGCTGCCCTGGCTACCGGTGAGGCCCTGGTAGACGACCCGGGTGCTCTTGTCGACGAAGATGCTCACTGGTGCCCCCTTCGGGATGCACCAGCGAGCAGATCGCCACTTCGTGGCGACTGATGCACTCTGTCCACTGATTCGGTCGCCTTCGGCTCGCTCATGAGCTCCGTGTCTCCCCGGTCGTCACATGCCGCCAGCGATGGCGACAACCCTCTGGGCGGCCTCGAGCATCGTGGCCGCCGGGATCAGCGTGTCCGAGACGTGCCCGGCCAGGATGGCCCGGCCCTCGACCGCGTTCGTTCCGTCGAGGCGCACGACCATCGGCGAGCGCAGCTCGACCCGGCCCATGGCCTCGACGATGCCGTTGGCGACCTCGTCGCACTTGGTGATGCCGCCGAAGATGTTGATGAAGATCGCCCGCACGTTGGGGTCGTTGTTGATGACCTCGATGGCGTTGGCGAGCAACGTGGCCCCGGCGCCGCCGCCGACGTCGAGGAAGTTCGCCGCGGTGCCGCCCACCTGGGTGACGATGTCGAGCGTGCTCATCACCAACCCGGCGCCGTTGCCGATGATGCCGACCGTGCCGTCGAGGCCGATGTAGTTCAGCCCCTTCTCCTTGGCCGCCCGCTCGCGCTCGTCCATCTCCTGGGTCGCGGCGTACTCCGCCCACTCGGGATGGCGGAACTCGGCGTTCTCGTCGAGGGTGACCTTGGCGTCGAGGGCGTGCACCCGGTTGTCGGGCGTGAGGATCAGCGGGTTGATCTCGGCCAGGTCGGTGTCGCCCTCGGTGTAGGCCGTGAAGAGCTTCTTGAGGATGTCGACCGCGCCCTCGGTGGCAATCGGGTTGAGCTTCGCCGCGGCCACCCAGCCCCGCACCTGGGCGTCGCTCAGACCCTCGGCCGGGTCGATGTGGATGCGGGCGATGGCCTCGGGTTTCTCCTCACCGACCTGCTCGATCTCGACGCCACCCTGGGCCGAGAGCATCCCGAGGTACTTCTTGGCGCCCCGGTCGAGCGTGAACGAGGCGTAGTACTCCTCGCTGATGTCGGAGGCGTTCTCGACCCACACCCGCTTCACCAGATGGCCCTTGATGTCCATGCCCAGGATGTTGCCGGCATGGAGGCGGACCTCGGCGGCGTCGTTGGCGAGCTTGATCCCGCCGGCCTTGCCGCGACCGCCCACCTGCACCTGTGCCTTGACCACGACGGGGTAGCCCGCGGCGTCGGCCGCGGCCACGGCCTCGTCGACCGTGACGGCAACGTTGCCAGCCGAGACGGGGATGCCGTAGCGGGCGAAGAGCTGCTTGCCCTGGTACTCGAAGAGATCCACTGCCGCCCCCGGGGTCGTTGCCTTTGCGCCGGCCGTCAGCCAGCCCTGAGCTGGCCGAACACTAGTTGCGACGCCCCGGACCGAACCGAACCCGGTGGTCTGACGCGAGCAGGCGTCGTGATGCGGACCCGCTCCGACGTATCCCGCCGAGGAGTTCCCGGCATCTACGGTGCAGCCGATGAGCCGCAGCACCGACGGTCGACCCCCGCGGCACCGGCGCCGCTTGGCACCCGAGCAGCGGCAGATCATGACGCTGGTCGTCGGCTTCACCGTGGCGTGCCTGGCCTTCGTCGCCGCCGTGCTCGTGTACTACGCGGCGAGCGGCGGCCAGAGCCGGCCCACCGGTTACGAGCCCTTCCGGATCGACAACGCTCTCGACGTCGGCGACACCATCGTGCGCTCGGGTCCGGTCTGCTACGCCGACCCCACCGACGACGGCACCCGGCCGTTCTGTCTCGACCTGGTCGACGGGCACCTCACCGCCTTGCGCGCCCTCACGGTCGCGAGCATCGGGACGGACACGCCCTGTGCCGTGTCACCCGAACGCGAGACCCGCTCGCTCGTCGACTGCGAGGGACGACCCGTCGATCCCCACGATCTCCAGCAGTTCCGGGTGCTGTTGTCGAGCGGCGACGATCAGATCCTCTCGGTCGACCTCCGTGAGTTGCTCCCACCGGGCACCGCGGGCGCCCCGCTTCAGGAGCCGGAACCGGCGTCGGAGACGACCTCGACGGCGTGAGCCAGAGTCGAGACTCCAGTCGCGTGCTGGGCGGGCGCCGGCTCGGGGGCCGTCGTCGATTCGGAGGCCGCGGGTCGGGGGACAGCGGGCTCGGGCGCCGTCGATTCGGGGGCCGGCTCGGAGGCCGCGACGCCGAGCGCCAGGCCCATCCCGACGCGGGCGTCGTAGGTGCGAAAGCCCGGCATGGCGGCGGCCATGACCGCGATGCCGGCGATGCAGGCCACCCCGCCGCTCACGATCGAGACGTCGACGCTCGTCGCCGCGGCCACGGCGCCAGCTTCCAGATCGCCCAGGGCCGGGCCCGAGGTCCACACGGCCATCCCGACCCCCTCCATTCGGCCGAGCATGTCGCGGGGCGCGGCGGTCTGCATGATCGACTGTCGGTAGACCCCGCTGATCATGTCGGCCGCGCCGGCCACCGCCAAGGCGCCGAAGCTCGCCGCCGCGCCGTCGACGAGCCCGAAGGCGACGATCCCCAGTCCCCAGAAGACGACCGAGACGATGACCGCCAGCCCCTGGCGGTGGATGCGCTTGCACCAACCGCTGGTCATGCTGGCCACGAACGCCCCGGCGAAGGGCGCGGCGGCGATGAGGCCCAGGTAGTTCTCGTTGCCGCCGAAGCGTTGGTCGACCACGGCGGGGAACAGGGCCGTGGGCATGCCGAAGATCATGGCGTTGAGATCGGCGAGGAGGCTGGCCAGGAGCACGGGTCGGCCCTTGAGCACCCGGAGCCCGTCGACGATGGTGGCCCGCGACGGCGGCCCGGCGTTGCTCACCGACGCGATCGGCTTCATCATGGTCCACGTGATGAGGGGGGCCACGAAGGTCGCCAGGTCGACGAGATAGGCCCCCGTGGGCCCCACCACCGCCAGCAGCACCCCGCCGATCGCCGGGCCGATCACGAACGCCGAGGTGTAGCTCACCGACTGCACCGCCGCGGCCGACGGCAGCATCTCGGGCGGCACGAGCAGGGGGACGGCCGATCGGCCCGAGGGCGCGCCGATGGCCTGTGAGCCGGTCTGCAGGATCGACAGCACGAAGATCAGCCACACGGCCTTGATCGACGCCGCGTTGAGGGCCAGACCGGCCGAGCAGACGGCACAGACCAGCGAGACCACCCGAGCGACGTTGCGGCGGTTGTGAGCGTCGGCGATGGCACCGCCGACGATGCCGCCCACCATGTAGGGCACCAGGGCCATCCCGCCGAGGATGCCCACCCAGAGCGTGGAGCCGGTGAGGCGGTACACCTGGAAGGGGACCGCGATGCGTGTGATCATCGTGCCGATCGCCGAGATCGTGGAGCCCGTCCACAGCAGACGGAACTCCCGAACCCGCAAGGGGCTCAGGTCGATGGCGATCTCACGCAGTCGGGATGGCACCGGTGGGCCGTCGCTCGTCGATCGCTCAGGCCTTGGTGAGCGGCGCCCACGACAAGAGGAGCCGCTTCTCACCCAGCCCGCGGAACCTCACCGTGGCCTCGGCCTTGTCGCCGCTGCCCACGATGTCGATGATGACGCCCTCGCCGAACTTGTCGTGACGTACGTCGTCGCCGACGCGCAACCCGGCCGAAGCGGCGCCCTCGCCGCCCGGGCCCCCGTGACCCCCGGCCGACGCCGCCGATCGACCGGCACCGGCGCCATCTTCGCGGGCACCACCCGTGCGGTAGCGCTGCGCATCGCGCATCGCCGTGGCCACGACCCGCTCGCGGTGCTCGGGCGAGGCCCCGCCCCGGTTCCAGCGCGCCTCGGGGTCGTGGTCGCGCTCGGCCCAGCGGCCCGAACCCCTCCGGCCGCCGCCATCGCCGTCACCGTCGCCCGAAGATCGTCGGCCGATCACCCGGGGCGCCCCGATGGCCCGCCGGAGCTCGGCCGGGATCTCGTCGAGGAACCGCGACGGCGGGTTGTACTGGGTCGACCCGAACAGCGAGCGGCTCCAGGTGTGGGTGAGGTAGAGCCGCTCCTCGGCCCGGGTGATGCCCACGTAGGCGAGGCGGCGTTCCTCCTCGAGCTCGTCGGGCTCGCCCAGCGAGCGCAGGTGCGGGAAGACCCCCTCCTCCAGCCCGGTCAGGAACACGACCGGGTACTCGAGACCCTTGGCCGAGTGCAGGGTCATCAGCGTCACGTTCGACTGCTCGGGGTCGTACTCGTCCATGTCGGTGACGAGCGACACCGTCTCGAGGAAGGCCTGGATGCGGGCCAGGCCCTCGGGCGGTGCCGCGGTCGCGGCGTCGATGTCCGCACCGGACCCGTCGGGATCATCGGCGCCGGTGTCGTCGACGCCGGGGGAGCCGCCCCGGGAGCCACCGAGGGCAGGAGAGCCACCAACGGCTCCGGCCACAGCACCGGCTGCGGGGCCGGTGAGGTCACCCCGGTCGAGACGATCGTCGAAGTCGGCGGCCACGCCCACGAGCTCCTGCAGGTTCTCGATCCGGCCCTGGGCCTCGACCGAGCGCTCGGCCTCGAGCTCGGCGATGTAGCCCGTGCGTTCGAGCATCGCCTCGAGCACAGCGGCCACGCCCCGTCCTTCGTGGGCCCGGGCCCGCAGCGAGTCGAGCACGTCGGCGAGCTCGCGCAGCCCTCCCGCGGCCTTGCCGGTGATGCCCGCGGCCAGGGCGTCGCGGCACGACTCGGCCATCGGCAGGCCCGAGCCCTGGGCGTAGGCCTCGAGCTTGGCGACCGACGTGTCGCCCACGCCGCGCTTGGGGGAGTTGACGATGCGCTTGAAGCTCACGGCGTCGTCGGGGTTGGTGAGCACCCGCAAGTAGGCGAGGGCGTCCTTCACCTCGCGGCGGTCGTAGAACTTCACCCCGCCGTACACCCGGTACGGGATCCCCGAGCGCACGAGCTGCTCCTCGAGCACCCGGCTCTGGGCGTTGGTGCGGTAGAAGATGGCGACGTCGCCGAAACGGTGACCTTCGGTGTCGGTGAGGCGGGTCAGCTCGCCGACGACGAAACGGGCCTCGTCGAGCTCGTCGTCGCCCAGGTAAACGGTGACGAGCTCGCCGCCCATCTTCTCGGTCCAGAGGTTCTTCGCCCGACGGGCGGTGTTGTTCGAGATGACCGAGTTCGCCGCGTCGAGGATCACCTGGCTCGACCGGTAGTTCTGCTCCAGCACGATCACCGAGGCCTCGGGGAAGGCGTCCTCGAACTTGAGCAGGTTGCGGAAGTCGGCCCCGCGGAAGCGGTACACGCTCTGATCGGCGTCGCCGACGACCATCACGTTGCGGCGTTCCTCGGTGAGCTGTCGCACCAGCTCCCACTGCGCGGCGTTGGTGTCCTGGAACTCGTCGATGAGCACGTGGAGGAAGCGCGCCCGCCATCGGGCCAGCACCGCGGGGTTCGTGCGGAACAGCTCGACCGCCCGCACGAGCAGGTCGTCGAAATCGAGCGCCGAGGCGTCCTGCAGGCGCTTCTGGTACTCGGCGTAGATCTGGGCCGTCTTCTTCTCGAGGGGCCCGAACGCCGCGGCCGCGTAGGCCTCCGGGGAGAGCATCTCGTTCTTGGCCGAGCTGATCGCCCCGAGCACCTTGCGCGGAGCGAAGCGCTTCACGTCGAGGTTCATGTCGCGAATCACATACGACACCAAGCGTTGGGCATCGCTCTGGTCGTAGATCGTGAACGACGAACGCAGGCCCAGCGCCGCCGCCTCGTATCGGAGGATGCGGGCGCAGGCCGAGTGGAACGTCGACACCCACATCTTCTGCGCCACGGGCCCGATGAGCGCCGCGGTGCGCTGCTTCATCTCGTCAGCGGCCTTGTTCGTGAACGTGATGGCCAGGATCCCGAAGGGCGACACGTCATGGGCCGTGATCAACCACGCCACCCGGTGCGTGAGCACCCGGGTCTTGCCCGAGCCCGCCCCGGCCACCACCAGGATCGGCCCGTCCGGGTGGCTCACGATCTCCTGCTGGACGGGGTTCAGCCCGCTGAGCAGGTCGTCGCGCGACGGCCGCTTGTGCGATCGAGCCGGCCTGGCCTCGCCATCGTCGGACCAGGACGGCGTGGGCGACGCCGAGGATGGCGACGACGTCGAAGACACGGGCGCGTCGAGCATGATCCCCCGACCCTACCCCGAAGGTCCGACACGCCTCGGGGTGGTTCCCGGGCGGGTCACACCTCGAGCATGAGGGTGACGGGGCCGTCGTTGACGAGCTCGACGTGCATCTCGGCTCGGAAGCGGCCGGTCTCGACCCGGGCGCCGAGGGCTCGGAGACGATCAGACACGGCGGCGACGAGGGGCTCGGCGTACTCGGGACGGGCGGCGTCGACCCACGACGGACGACGGCCCTTGCGGGTGTCGCCGTAGAGGGTGAACTGGGAGACCACGAGCACGGCGCCGACCCGTGCCGCAGCCGCCTCGTCGGCCGGGGAACGGTTCATCAACCCGGCGTCGTCGCTTGAGGACCCTGAGCTGCCAGACCTTCTCGGCCAGCCTGGCCGCACGCGCCGGCGTGTCGTCGTGGGTGACGCCGACGAACAGGCAGAGGCCGCTCCCGATTGCGCCGACCGTGTCACCGTCGACCGTCACCGCTGCCCGGCTCACCCGTTGCACCAGTCCCCGCATGGGCCCGACCGTAGCGGCACCTGGTGGGGATTCTCAGGCTGGTTCTTCGAGCAGCTCAGCAATCGCGTTGAGCATGTCTCTGATAGCGGGAACGTCGCGGCTGACAACCTGCCCGATGATGTCCTGATCGATGTGGAAGTACGCGTGCGCGAGAATGATCCGCGTTCCGACCATCTCACGCCACGGGACCTCTGGGTGTGCTGCTGTGGTCGCATCCGATACATGGGATGCGGCTTCGCCGAGGACCTCGATCCAGCGCTGCGCAGCGGCCTGGATGACGGGATCTGTCGCAAGAGCATCAGGATTCGAGGCGTGACGCATCAGCAGATCGCACATCTCGATCATGTCGAGAAGCCGTTCACGGTCGTTCCTCATAGGTCGATCGCGTCGGCGAGCACCCTTTGAGCGACACGCGGGCGCAGCCCCGTTTCCGTCGTGACATCGACATCGCGGCCGAGCAGCGCGCGCAGATCCATCAGGAGGCCTCCGAGATCGAGAAGCCCCCGATCTGAGTCCAGCTCGACCAGGAAGTCGATGTCGCTCGCCTCGGTGGCGTCACCTCGTGCGACGGAGCCGAAGACCCGGACCCGCGACACGCCGCGAGCGCGGGCAACTTCGAGGATCTCGCTGCGTCGGCGCCGGAGTTCGGTCAACGTCGGGGCAGCCATGTCGCTTGAGGATAGACCGAACATGGCGGTCAGCGGGTCGAGACGTCGGGCCGCGCCCCGGGGACGATGTCGCGACCGTTCCCGATGCTCAGAGCAGGCCGAGGGCCTCGAGATCGAGGCGGATCGAGGGAGCGTCGGTGAACAGCAGAGCGTGAAACCCCAACACCTCAGCCGCGGCGACGTTGCGAGGGGCGTCGTCGATGAAGACGGTCGCCGCCGGATCGAGGTCGAAGCGCACGCACAGGAGCTCGTAGATCTCAGGCTCGGGCTTCACGAAGCCGACCTCGCCGGAGATCACCATGCCGTCAAACCAGTCGAGGAAGCCGAAGCGGGCCTGAGCGATCGGGAACGTCTCCATCGACCAGTTGCTGAGCGCATACACGGGAACACCGGCGTCACGTAACAAACCGAGAATCTCGACCGTTCCGTCGATCTGGTACGGAACCATCTCGCCCCACCGGTCGTAGAAGGCACGTATCAACCCCTCGTGCTCGGGATGACGGCCGAGCGCCTCGGCGATCCCGTCAGCGAACGGCCGGCCCCGGTCCTGGGCCTCGTTCCACTCCGGCGGGCAGACCTCGGCGAGGAACCGCTCCATGGCATCCTCGTCGGCCAGAACGTGGGGGATGAACATCCGGTAGAGGTGGCGCGGGTCCCATTCCACGAGCACCCGCCCCAGGTCGAACACCACGGCCGTTGGTGCGGCGGGCCGCGCGGACGCGGCCCCAGACGAGGCCCCGGCCGGCCCTACTCCCACTCGATCGTTCCCGGCGGCTTCGACGTGACGTCGTAAGCCACCCGGTTCACGCCCGGCACCTCGTTGATGAGCCGGCTCGACATCCGGTCGAGGAGCTCGTAGGGCAGGCGGGCCCAGTCGGCGGTCATGGCGTCCTCGCTCGTGACGGCCCGGATGATGATCGGGTAGGCGTAGGTGCGCTCGTCGCCCATCACCCCGACCGAACGGACCGCTGGCAGCACGGCGAAGCTCTGCCACAGCTCGCGATACAACCCGGCCCGCTTGATCTCCTCGAGCACGATGGCGTCGGCCCGGCGCAGGATCTCGAGGCGCTCCGGGGTGATCGTCCCGATGATTCGCACCGCCAGCCCCGGCCCGGGGAACGGCTGACGCCACACGATCTCCTCGGGCAGGCCCAGCTCCTCGCCGACGGCTCGGACCTCGTCCTTGAACAGTTCACGCAGCGGCTCGACGAGCTCCATCTCCATGTCGTCGGGGAGGCCGCCGACATTGTGATGGGTCTTGATGACGGCCGAATCGCCAGTGGTACCACCGGATTCGACGACATCGGGGTAGAGCGTTCCCTGGACGAGGAACTTGGCGTCGCCTAGCTCCCGAGCGACCTCCTCGAAGATGCGGATGAACGTCTCGCCGATGATCTTGCGCTTGCGCTCAGGGTCGCTCACGTCGTCGAGCTTCTCGAGGAAGCGGTCGGCCGCCTTCACGTGCACCAGGTCGATCTGGAACTGCCGGCGGAAGGTCTCTTCCACCTGCTCGGCCTCGCCCTCGCGCATCATCCCGATGTCGACGAACACGCAGGTGAGCTGATCGCCGATCGCCTTGTGCACCAAAGCCGCGGCGACAGCGGAGTCGACCCCGCCCGAGAGCCCGCACAGCACCCGTCCCGTCCCGACCTGGGCCCGGATCTTCTCGACGGCCTCCTCGATGATCGAGACCCTCGTCCACGTCGGCCGGCAGTGGGCGCCGTCGTACAAGAAGGCCTTGAGCACGTCCTGGCCGCGGTCGGTGTGGCCGACCTCGGGGTGGAACTGCACGCCGTAGATGGCGCGCTCGCGGTCTTCGAGCGCAGCCACCGGCGCCGACGGCGTGCTCGCCGTGACCCGAAATCCCTGTGGCGCCTTGGTGATGGCGTCGAAGTGACTCATCCACACGGTCTGGCTCTCGGGCAGGTCCTTGAGCAGCACCGAGGTTCGAGCGGCACCGTCGAGCGTGGTCATCTCGGTGCGGCCGTACTCGCCGGCCTCGTGCCGGCCGACCTCACCACCGAGCTGCTTGGCGATGAGCTGCGCCCCGTAGCAGATCCCGAGGATCGGAACCCCGAGGGCGTAGATCCCGGGATCGAGCAGCGGCGCACCGTCGACGTTGACCGACTTCGGTCCGCCCGAGAGCACGATCGCCATGGGGTTCTTGGCCTTCACGGCGGCCGCGGTGATCGTGTGCGGCACGATCTCGCTGAACACGTGGGCCTCGCGGACCCGACGGGCGATCAGCTGTGCGTACTGCGCGCCGAAATCGACCACCAGCACGGTCTCATGCTGCACCGGGTGAACATGCATCGGGTGCAGGTGCAGCGGATGCGACTCGCTTGGGGCCGACCCGGCACCGGTATGGCGAGTGGCGACGGCGGGGGACTCGAGGGGATGCTCCACCCGCATCATTGTACGGTTGGCGACCTCGGCCAACCGATCGAGACCGGAGGTCGCCCTGAACCCGTTGCGCCAGATCGCCGAGGCCTCACGAACGGTTTCGTCGGTCGTTCGCTTTCGTCGTTTCGAACGCGACGGGGTCAAGCGGCGTCTGGCCCGGGCGGCCTCGGTGGCCGATCTCCGGCTGATGGCCCGGCGTCAGCTCCCCCGGGGCGTCTTCGACTACATCGACGGCGGCGCCGAGGACGAGCGCACGATGCGCGAGAACTCCAGCGCCTACGGCCGCATCGAGTTCGTGCCCCGAGTGCTGCACGACGTGTCGCAGATCGACACCACGACCACGCTCCTCGGCCATCCTCTGCCGGTGCCGCTGGTGATGGCGCCCATCGGCTTCACCCGCGTCGCGCACTCCCAGGGCGAGCTCGCCGGCGCCCGGGCCGCAGCCCGGGCCGGGATCCCGTACACGCTCTCGACGCTGGGCACCCGTTCGATCGAGGACGTCCGAGCGGTGAGCGCCGGGGCCTTGTGGTTCCAGGTCTACGTGTGGAAGGACCGGGGCCTCGTGGCCGAGATGATCGCTCGGGCCAAGGCCAGCGGATACCAGGCGCTGGCGCTCACCGTCGATACCGCCGTGCTCGGCCGGCGCGATCGCGATGTCCGTCGCGGGTTCTCGATGCCGCCCACCCTCGGACCCGACACGATCGTCGATGGCATCCTCCATCCACGGTGGGTGTACGACTTCATCCGGGCCGAGCCGATCACCTTCGCCAACCTCACCGATCCCGGACGGGCCGGGGCGTCGTCGGCCGTGAACCTGGCCGCGTTCGCCAGCTCGCAGTTCGACCAGACGCTGTCGTGGCCCGACATCGAGTGGATGCGCTCGCAGTGGGACGGGCCGATCGTGATCAAGGGCATCCAGCGCGTCGAGGACGCCGTGATCGCCGCCGACATCGGCGTCGAGGCCGTGGCGCTCTCGAACCACGGCGGCCGCCAGCTCGATGGTGCTCCCCCGCCGATCGAGCTGGTCGCGCCGGTGGCCGATGCCGTCGGCGACCGGGTGGAGATCATCTGCGACGGCGGCGTACGGCGGGGCAGCGACGTCGTCAAGGCCCTGGCGCTCGGCGCTCGAGCGTGCATGTTCGGCCGGGCGTGGGTCTACGGGCTGGCCGCGGGAGGCGAGGCGGGGGTCGTCCATGCCATCGACCTGCTCACCACCGACATCCGCAGGACCCTGGCCCTGCTCGGTCGCCCGTCGGTCTCCGAGCTCGACCGCTCGCACGTGAGCATCCGTCCCCGCTGACGCCAAGCCGACCAAGAGTGAGTTGACCCGGCTCAGGGGGGTTCTTCTCACCCCTGGTCGAGGGGTCGAGGGGTCGAGGGGTCGAGGGGTCGAGGGGTCGGGACCTCAGCGACCCATGCCCACGCCCTGCGAGCGCTGGAGCGCCTTGCCCTCGGTCATGAGCGCCGGCGCCACCATCACCTCGGCCTTTTGGAACTCGCGCACCGACGAGTACCCGCACGTCGCCATCGACGTCCGCAGCCCGCCGAAGAGGTTGAGCGTTCCATCGTTCTCGTGGGCCGGCCCGACCAGGATCTCCTCGAGCGTGCCCTTCTGCCCGCTGTACACGCGAGCCCCTCGCGGGAGCGTGGGATGGAACGTGGCCATGCCCCAGTGATGACCCTGGCCGGGAGCCTCGTAGGCGGCGGCCAGCGGCGAGCCGAGCATCACGGCGTCGGCGCCGCACGCGATGGCCTTGGCGATGTCGCCCCCGGTGCGCATCCCCCCGTCGGCGATCACGTTCACGTACACGCCGGTCTCGACGAGATGGCGCAGCCGGGCCCCGGCGGCATCGGCGATGGCCGTGGCCTGCGGAACCCCGATGCCGAGCACGCCCCGCGACGTGCACGCATGGCCCGGGCCCACGCCCACCAGGATCGCGATGGCGCCGGTGCGCATGAGGTGCAGGGCCATCTGGTACGACGCCACGCCTCCGACGACCACCGGGATGTCGATCTCACGGATGAATTGCTTGAGGTTGAGCGGCTCGGTGGTGCGCGAGACGTGCTCGGCCGAGACGACCGTGCCCTGGATCACCAGCACGTCGAGCTCGGCTTCGAGGACGGTCTTGATGTGGCGCGATACCCGCTGCGGCGTGAGGGAGCCCGACGCCACCGCGCCGGACGCCTTGATCTCGCGGATGCGCTGGCCGATCAGCTCGTCCTTGATGGGCTCGGCGTAGAGCTCCTGCATCCGAGCGGTGGCCTTCTCGGGCGCCAGGCTGGCGATCTCCTCGAGCACCGGCTGGGGATCTTCGAAGCGCGACCACAATCCCTCGAGGTTGAGCACGCCCAGCCCACCGAGGCGGCCGATCTCGATGGCGGTCGCCGGTGAGACCACACCGTCCATGGCCGAGGCCAGCAGGGGCAGCTCGAAGTGATATCCCTCGAGCTCGAACGAGATGTCGACGTCCTCGGGATCGCGGGTCCTCCGTGACGGCACGATGGCGATGTCGTCGAAGCCGTAGGCCCTCCGACCGGACTTCCCGATGCCGATCTCGATCTCCATGCCGTCTCCCCGTCGCCCGTCGCACATCCCCCGTCACGCCCGAACCAACGATACCCGGGGGGTGTGCCGTGTCCCGTCAGTGAGACCGTGTGCGCCAACGGGACGACGAGCCGGCGCGGGCGTTCAACGACGCCCCACGAGGTCGGTCAGGAAGCGTGTGAGGATGCGCGCCGTGGCACCCCAGACCGTCTCGTCGGAGAGGGTGAAGAACGAGACCGCGCCGTTCAGCTGCGGGTAGCTCCAGCGTTCTTCGTGGTGCACACCGTCGTCGAGGAGCTCGGAGAGCGAGACGTCGAAGACCCGCGAGACCTCCCGCGGGTGCGCAACCAACGAGGGCCGACCCCCGAGCACGCCGACGAAGGGATGGATCAGGAATCCCGTCCGGGTCGGCCCGAGCACGTCGAGCTCACCGATCAGCTCGACGGCCGCCGGATCGAGCCCGATCTCCTCGTGCGCCTCGCGCAGCGCCGTGGCTGCCAGGGAGTCGTCGCCGAGCTGATGCCCGCCCCCCGGGAACGCCACCTCGCCCTGGTGCGACGGCATCGTCTCGGGCCGCCGGGTGAGGATGAGCCGCGCGTGGTCGTCGGCGTCGCCGGTCTCGGTGAACAAGGCGACCAGGACCGCAGCCATGCGCGGCGGGGGATCGGATGCCACCGCGCTGAACTCGGGATCGATCGCGAGCTCCCGAGGCTTCTTGCAGAACTCGATGACATCGCGCAGGGAGATGGCCCTCGACTCGCGCGTCAGCGACATCCAGGGAGCGGGACGGCCGAGCTCGAAGTCACTCGGGCGCGGGATCCGTTGATTCCCGCCTCGCCGAGCCTGCGGTGCCGAGCCCTGTTGCATCGGCCGAGGCTACCGGGCCCCCGCCGAGATCGGACGCGTCGAAGCGGCGCCGCTTGCACGGCGCCGCTTCGATGGTTCAGATCTGTGCGGCGATGAGGTCGGTCAGCCGACCTTGGCGAGCACGTCACGGCTGTTGAGGATCAAGAGGTCCTCGCCGTCGATGGTGAACTCGGTGCCGCCGTACTTCGAGAAGACGACGGTGTCGCCCACCTTGATGTCGAGCGGGACGAGCTCGCCCGACTGCTCGGCACGACGGCCCGGGCCGACGGCGAGCACTTCGCCCTGCTGGGGCTTTTCTTTCGCGGTGTCGGGGATGACCAGACCACTGGCCGTCGTCGACTCCTTGTCGATGGACCTGACAACGATACGGTCCTCGAGCGGCTGCAGCTTCATGGGATGACGCCTCCTCGACGCTTCACCTGCGGGTGCTGGAAAGCTCGGTTGGTTATGGAACGAGCCGCGACCCGACCGGGTCGACGGACGGGGCCCGACTGCGAGCTCACGCTCGGAATCGGAGGCTGGAGTGGGAACTTGTGGGTCCCTGGCTCGCACCGCCCCGGTGACGGAAGATTAGCACTCCAACGTGGCGAGTGCTAACTCGGGAACGACGCTGATCGAGGCGATCGACAGCTCATCCCACCACGGGGAGGCGCAGGTTCGGGTACGCGCCCGAAGCCAGCGAGGTGGGCCCGTCGCTGTGGAGCCGCCACCAGGCCACCGAGGCGATCATGGCCGCGTTGTCGGTGCACAGCCAGCGGGCCGGGACGAACGCCCTGATCCCGGCCCGTGCGGCCTCGTCGAGCACCCGGGTGCGGAGCGCGGTGTTCGCCGCGACCCCGCCACCGATCACGACGGCCTTGGCGTCGACCTCACGTGCCGCCCGCATGAGCTTGATCACCAGGGTGTCGACGATCGCCTCCTGCACCGACGCGCACAGGTCGGGAAGATCGTCGTCGGGATGGTTCCTCACGTGGTTGATGACCGCGGTCTTGAGCCCCGAGAACGAGAAGTCGTAGCCCTCGTCGAGCATCGGGCGCGGGAACCGGATGGAGGTCGGGTCACCGTCGATGGCCAGACGGTCGATCGCCGGGCCACCGGGGTAGCCCAGGCCGGCGAATCGGGCGACCTTGTCGAAGCACTCGCCGGCCGCGTCGTCGACGGTCCGGCCGAGCACGACGTACCTGCCGTGGTCGATCATGTGGACGATCATCGTGTGGCCGCCGGAGGCGAGCAGCACCACCATGGGCAACACCAGATCGGGCTCCTCGAGGAACGCCGCGTACAGATGGGCCTCGAGGTGATTGACCCCGATGTAGGGGATGCCATGGGCGAGGGCGATGGCCTTGGCCGCGCTCACTCCTACGAGGAGCGCGCCGGCCAGGCCCGGGCCGTGGGTGGCCGCCACCGCGTCGAGCTCGGGGAAGTCGAGCCCGGCCTCGACCAGGGCTCGGGCGATCACGTCGGTGATGACGTCGACGTGCAGCCGGCTCGCGATCTCGGGCACGACCCCGCCGAAACGGGCGTGCCGCTCGGCCTGGCTGGCGACGACCGACGAGCAGACCATCGACCCGCCCTCGACGACCGCCGCCGCCGTCTCGTCGCACGAGGTCTCGATCCCGAGGATGCGCAACGATCGCAAGATCACCATGTGGCGACCCCCAGAGGACCGATAGGTGAGACCTCGACGAGCCCGCCGTCGAGCGCATGCTCGATGGCGCTCAACCGGGCCTGATAGTCGGCGAGGTGCACGTCGTGAGCCCACATGATGAGCGCGTCCTCGTTGGTCTCGGGGTAGTACTTCGGTCGCACGCCGACGGGCACGTACCCGAACTTCCGGTACAGGGCCTGTGCCGAGAGGTTGCCCATCCGAACCTCGAGGGTCATGGCGCACAGCCCCCGGGAGAGCGCGGCCCGGGTGAGGGTGAGCATCAGATGCGTGCCGATCTGTCGACCCTGCGCCGCCGGGTCGACGGCGATGGTCGTGACGTGACCCTCGTCGGGCGCAGCCATCAACCCGGCGTAGCCGACGACCTCACGCCCGGCGAGGGCGACGAAGTACGACCGGCTCGAGCGCAACGCCAGCTCGGACATGAACAATGAGGCCGTCCAAGGCCTGGGGTACACGAGCGACTCGATGCGCAGGACGGCCCGGACGTGACGCTTGCGCATGGGCACGATGGCCGTGAGCGCGCTCGTGCCCGCTCCCGAGACCTCGCCCGCGACGCTCACCGTCCGACCTCCCAGTTGGCCTCGGCGTCGGCCTTGCGCAGATAGAGGATCTCGATCGCCCAGGGTTGGGAGAATTCCTCGCGTTGGTAGCGCGCCAGGGCCAGCTCGGCCAGCGCGCCGGGGCTCGGGTGGGAGTGAATGGCCGACGCCGTCTCGATCAGGGCCGATCCGTTGAACTCGTCGGCATAGCGCACGGCCCCGTCACCGACGAGCAACACCTCCTGGGCACCGGCTTGGAGCTCGGCTGCCAACGCCGACGACCGGCCCACCTGGTACGCACCGAGGCGCTGGATGCCTCCGGGCACCCGCCGGTACGACGCGTGGAAGATCTCGCCCCGACGCGCATCGATCGCGGCAACGATGAGGCGCCGGGTGTGACGCAGCGGGTACGCGAGGAGATCGAGCGACGACACGGGGATCACCGGGATGCGCAACGCCTGGGCCATCACCTTGGCGGTGGTGACGCCCACCCGGAGGCCGGTGAACAACCCCGGTCCGTTGCCCACGGCGATGGCGGCGAGCCCCGAGGGGCTCAGGTCGAGCTCGGCGAGCAGGTAGCTCACCGCCGGCGCCAACTGCTCGGCGTGGAGGCGGCCCCGAGCCAGTCGGACCTCGCCCAGGATGCCGGCCTCGCTGACGACAGCGACACCCACCTGCGCGGTGGACGTGTCGATGCACAGGAGATGAGCCATGGGTCAGAAGCCCTCGACGAGCTCGGCCAGCAGGCGGCGCCGGGCGTGCCACGACGGACCCTGGGGCACCAGCACCACGGTCCGGTCGTCGATGCCGGCCCCGGGCGAGAACATGATCTCGAGACGGTCGGGTGGGAGGTGCGCGGCGAACCGGTCACCCCACTCGATGACACCGATCGCCGTCTCGTCGAGGAGCTCCTCGAGCGCCAAGGCCTCGAGCTCGCCGGCATGCTCGAGGCGGTACACGTCGACGTGCACGATCGGCACCGGGCCGTCGTAGGTCTGCACGAGCACGAACGTGGGGCTCGTGACCTGATCGTCGATACCGAGGCTGGCGGCGAGACCCTTCGTGAACGCCGTCTTGCCGGTCCCGAGATCGCCGCAGAGCAACACCAGATCCCCGGGTCGCAGGACGTCGCAGAGCTGCGACGCCAGGCGGTGCGTGTCGGCCACCGAGTGCGACACCACGACGAGCGAGCCGGCGCCCGCGGGGTTGACGTTCATCGTCGGGAGCCGATCGCTCGAGGGGAGGAGCAGGGGAACCGGGCCGGCATCCCGGGATCGTAACCCCCCAGGGGGCCCACGTCGGCGGGATCGTCGCGGTAGCGCCGACGGGCCGCGCTGTTCAGGCTGCGCAGGCGAGACCAGCCGTGGGATCGACGGGCGCTGCGCCGGCGGGGCCACCGGGGCCACCGGGGCCGAGGAGCACCGCCTGCACCTCCACGACCCGGTACGGCGCGGTCGTGGTGAGCTCCACGAGGCCGATCGGGATGGGCCCGAGCGTGACGCCTCCAGCAGTGGCCGTGAAGCTGCCCGTCCAGGTCTCGACCACCGAGAAGCCGTAGCGTCCGGCCGACTCGAAGACGTGCGCGGCAACCGGGGCCTCGACCGAACCCGGCCGGAGGCTCGAGTACTCGGCGCCCGGCACGGCGTTCGACCCGTCAGGCACGTCGACCTCGCGGGGCTCGATCTGCCAGCGCCAGGCGATGGGCTCGGCGTCGACGGCCAGCGTCCATCCCGCGAGGTCGACCGCAGCGACGACCGGCTGGCTCGCCACGGCCCAGAGGTGGTTCTCGATGCCCACCAAGCCCCGGCAGCCGGGGTCGGTGAAGAGGTCGGGGGAGGCGAGCGGGGCCACGTCCCACACCTCCTCCGGGGTGGGGAGAGGCTGGGCCGTTCCCTCGGTCGCCGGCCCGAGACACTCCGTCCGCTGGTAGATCAGCTCGTCGGTACCGATCCGGCGAAGCTCGAAGCGTCGGGCCAGGGCGTCAGGGTTGCGACACAGCAGCGGGTTCACTTCCAGCTCGATGATCCAGTATGTGCTGCGGGGACCGGTTCCCGGGGTCGACGACGTCCCGGGGACGTGCACGCTGCGGGTGCAGGCCGCGACGGGGTCCGAGCAGAACCCGCCCGATCCCGGCGCGGTCTGGGCTCCAGCGGGGACCACCGGGAGCGTGGCGGCGCACAGGATCACAAGGCTCGCCACCAGGATCGCCTGCAGGATCGCCACCGGGATCGCCTGCAACGCGCAGGTGCTCCGCCGCCCGATCCCACGTCCGAACCCACGTCCGAACCCACGTCCGAACCCACGCCGCGTCGCGGGCTGCGAGCGCTGGTGCGGCGTACGAAGGCGACGTGGTCGGGGCATCGAGGAGATCACACCCGTTCGAGAGGTGCCCGGTCAACGGCACGAATCGGATGCCTCAGGGCATCACGGCCGATCTCACCGCTGCGGCCACGGCATCGACGGCGAGCAGGCGAGCGAGGTCGACCCCCGCTCCGGGGTTCGGCGGATCGCCCCTCCCCAGCTCGCCCGTCGCCAGCGTGAACGCGATGTCACCGTCGAAGCGGGTGTGCGACGGTCGCACCGCGACGGCGAGCCCGTGATGGGCGCTCTGGGCCAGGAGGAAAGCCTCGGAGCGGGTGAGGGTGGCGTTGGTGGCGACGACGATCAGGGTGGTGTTCTCGGAGGCGGCCGAGGTGAGGAACGGCCCGACATCCGAGGCCGCCCGCGATCCGGCGACGATCGTCCCGTCGGCGCCGATCACGTCGCCTGCGGCGTTGACGACGGCCAGGGCCCCGACGACGAGATCGCCGTGACGGATCGACGCCGAGCCCACACCGCCGGGCACCGAGAACTCGCCACCGCGCCACTTCCCGACCGTGGCGCCCCGACCCGCACCGATTCGGCCCCCGATTCGGTTGTCGATTCTGTTGTCAGCGCGGCGTCCCTGCTCGGCATCGACGCAGGCGGCATAGCCGTGCTCGGGCGCGGGAAGCTCGCCACCCGAGCTGACCAGGTCGAAGATGCACGCGCTGACGACGATGGGGACCGGTCCGCCTGCGGTCGGAAAGCCCTGGCCCCGCTCGGCGAGGAAGCGCATGGCCCCGTCGGCTGCGGCGAGCCCGAACGCCGAACCGCCAGCGAGGATCACCGCGTCGACCCGCTCGACGAGCCGGCTGGGCTCGAGCAGCGCGGTCTCGCGAGAGGCGGGCGCGCCGCCGCGCACCTCCCCGGAGCCGATGGTGCCGCTCGGGGCGAGCACGGCCGTCACCCCGGTGCCGGCGCCCGTCCAATGGCCGACGCGAATCCCGGGCACGTCGGTGATCGATCGACCTGACCCGACCTCGACCGTCATCGCGCGCTCCCCGGAGGTGCCGTACCGCCAGCCGCGGCCGACGCCGCGACGGCGGGCAACGATCGCACGAAGTCGAGCACGAGCGTGTCGAGCTCATCGGGCCGTTCGAGCATGATGACATGACCCGCCCGTTCGATCCGCGCCAGTCGGGCCCCCGGGATGCGCTCGGCCATGAGCTCCGACTGCTTCATCGGTGTGAGCCGATCGCGGGTGCCGCAGACGATCAGCACCGGCAGGTCGATCGCTCCCAACTCGTCGACGATGTCGAAGCGCAGCAGCGCCCGGGCGCCGGCCATCACGGTCTCGGGCGACGTTGCGCCGATCAACTCCTGGCTCCGCTCGATCACCCAGGCCGGAGGACGTTCGCCGACGCCCATGGCGGCCATGAGGAACCCGATGTCGTCGTTGCCCATGACCGACGGCGCGACCCGTCCGAACGCCGAGCCCAGCCGTTCGACGATCGCGGCCACGGGCGATCCGGTGATCGACAATCCCTTGGGAGCACTCGACATCAGCACGGCCCCGGCCACCCGACGGGCCACCACCTCGGGCCGACGGGCGGCGAGCGCCTGCACGACCATGCCGCCGAGCGAGTGGCCGACGAGCACCGCGTCGTGGAGATCGAGCCGCTCCAGCACGGCGACGAGATCGTCGACCAGGGCGTCGACCGTCAGCCCGTCGGCCCCGACGTCGGACGCCCCGTGGCCCCGCTGGTCGTACGCGATCACCTGCAGCCCTCCGACGGCGCCGGGCCAGCGCTCGAGCTGGAGGGTCCACACGGCGATCGAGAGCGTGTATCCGTGCACGAGCACGACCGGCCGACCGGAACCTCGCTCGAGCACATGGAGCCGAGCGCCGTCGGCGGTGTCGATGAACTGCGCGCGATCGACCGGGGGGACGAGCTCCGCCCGGCTCCCCGCGGGGCTGGCGTCTCCAGTTCCTCTGCGGAGACGCCGCACGACCAGGCGCTCGACGCCGTAGGCCGCGGCGAGCGCGGTGGCGATGCCGGCCCCGGCGAGCCCGGCGCCCACGAGCATCCGCCGCATCCCGGTGCGCTCGCTCATCGGGTCCCGCCCACGACGATCCGCGGCACGCGGGGGCCGATCCGGGTCGTGATCTCGTAGCCGATGGTGTCGAGCAGCCTCGCCCACTCGTTGGCGGTGATCTCGTCGCCGCCCTGGCGTCCGAGGAACACGACCTCACTGCCGACAGCGGTCGAGCGATCGACCTCGCCCGGTCGACCCAGGTCGATCATCAGCTGGTCCATGGTGACCACCCCGACGATGGGGCACCGTCGCCCGCCCACGAGCACCGGGCCGCCCACGAGGCCCAGCGCCCGTGGGATCCCGTCGGCGTACCCGATGGGGACGGTCGCCACGATCGACGGGCGCTCGCAGACGTGCCGGGCGCCGTACGAGACCGACTCGCCCGTCTCGAGCTCGTGCAGCCGGCTGATGCGCCCGGCCAGCCGCAGGGCCGGGCGCAGGCCGAGATCGGCGCCGATCCCGGGTGCGGGCTCGATCCCGTAGAGCGAGATGCCGCAGCGCACCATCGAGAACCGGGCCTCGGGCACCAGGATCGCCGTGGCCGAGTTGGCCGCGTGCACCATCGCCGGCGAAACGCCCAGCGCGCGCAACGTTTCGTACGTCGCCGCGAAGCGGGCGAGCTGGGCGTCGAGGAGCGGGTGACCCGCGACGTCACCGGTGGCGACGTGGGTCATGAGACCGTCGAGGCGCAGCGCAGCCGACGTCGCGATCTTCTGAGCCAGCCCCGCAGCGTCGGCTGGGTGGCACCCGACCCGGTGCATCCCGGTGTCGACCTTGAGGTGCACCGGCCAACGTTGGGTGTGGTCTGGGCCCGGCGAGCTCGGCGAGGTGGGCGAGCTCCCCGAAGGCCACCGGGGCCGGTCCAGCTCCGCTTCGAGGGCATCGACGAACGCATGGGAGTACACGACCGGTGTGACCGCGAGGGCAACGACCATGTCGACGGTCGACGGCGGCGGCTCGGCGAGCAGGAGGATCGGTGCGGTGATCGCCGCGGCGCGCAGCTCGGCCGCTTCCTCGAGCACGGCGACGGCGAGCATCGACGCGCCGCCGGCGAGCGCGGCCCGAGCGGCAGCGACCGCCCCGTGGCCGTATCCGTCGGCCTTGACGACGGCGCAGACGCTCGCCGGTGCGGCCACGCCCGCCATCACCCGGGTGTTGTGGGCGATGGCGTCGACATCGATCTCGGCCCACACGGGCCGGCTCAGCGCGGCCGGGCTGACCATGGCGGGCCTGTCGTCCTCGCGCTGGGGGTCGGGGCCGTGCTCGACGTGATCGCCGGGGTCGCCGTGATCGCCGCGACGCCGGCTCAGCGCTCGGCCGCGAGCAGGCGCACGAGATCGCCCCGGGCCACGATCCCCACGCAGCGCCCGTCGACGACCACGGGGAGGTGCGTGGCCGCCTGGTCGTGCATCACCGTGGCGACCGTCTCGACCGTGTCGTCGGGCGCGAGCGTGGGCGGATCGGCGTCCATCACCTCGGCGACGGTCGATCCTCCGATCTTGTGCAGCTCCTCCTCGAACCGGTGCTTCTGGCCGGGCAGTACGAACATGCCCCCGAACAGCTCGAACACGGTGGGGATGTGCAGACGCGCTTCCGACACGATGAGGTCGTCGTCGCGCAGCATCCCCACGAGCAGCCCGGCACCGTCGACCACGGGGAGGGCGCCGAATCGGTGCTCGGCCAGCAACGTGGCCGCGTCGTCGACCGACGTATCGGGCGAGACCGTGACCGGGTCTGCGGTCATCACGTCGCGGGCGAGGATCGAGCGGGGCATCGGGAGCTCCTTGACGGCTATGGCCTGATCGGACCCAACGCTGCCAGCGTACGGGGTAGGGCAGCCACGAGATCACCCGCGACCAGCCCAACGAGCGACGGGGCCTCGCGGGCAGCCCGCCCGTGGACGAACGCGGCCGCCGCCGCCGCCTGGAACGGCTCGACTCCGCGGGCCAGGAACGCCCCGATGATCCCGGTCAGCACGTCGCCCGTCCCGGCCGTCGCCAGCCACGGGCCGCCCGTGGGATTCACGGCCACCCGACCGTCGGGCGCAGCGACGACGGTACCCGGGCCCTTCAGCAGGACGATCGAACGGGTTTCGTAGGCCAGCCAGCAGGCGGCCTCGATGCGGTCGGCGCCCACGCCGCGCCCAGCCATCCGCCCGTACTCGCCCTCGTGCGGGGTGAGCACCGCCGGCACCACTCGCTGGCGCAGCAACGAGAAGTCGCCGCCGAGGGCGTTGATCCCGTCGGCGTCGAGGACGAGCGGGATGGCCGCCTCGGCGACCAACGTGCACACGGCGATCCGGGTCGCCGGCTCGCGCCCGAGTCCCGGTCCCACGGCCAGCGCTCGGAAGCGACCGAGGTCTTCGAGGGCGTCGGCGGCGCCGTGGACGTCGAGCCCACCGTCGGGGGTGGCCGTGAGCGCCTTCACGACGAGCTCGCTCCCGGAGGCTGCCGCGGCGGCGCCCTTCCCCGGAAGGCCCAGCACCACCATGCCCGAACCGGCCCGGAGGGCGGCGTTGCCGACCATGAGCGCGGCGCCGGTCATCCCGCGCGAGCCGGCGACGATCATGAGCCCCGCCGCCCACTTGTGGTCGACAGACGATCGGGCCGGAAGCCATGCCGTCACGTCGGCGGCGGTGGTGACGCCGACGAGCGGGGAGCCAACGTCGATGCCGATGTCGACGATCTCGACCGAGCCCGCATGCGACCGTCCGGGCTCGAACACCAATCCCGGCTTGAGCGCCGCGAAACAGATGGTGGCGCTGGCCCGCACGGCGACGCCCGCGACGAGACCGGTTGCGCCGTCGACGCCGCTGGGGATGTCGACGGCGAGCACCGGCACCGTCCGAGACGCGATCTGGGTGGCCGCGAACACGGCGTCACCCTGGAGCTCACCGCGAAAACCCGTGCCGTACATGGCATCGACGACGAGGTGGGCGCGATCGAGCGCCCGCACGAGCCCGGTCCGGTCGAACGCGGTGTCGCCATCGCCGTTGCCATCGCCGAGGCGGAAGACCTCGGTCGCCACGCCCCGGCGCGCCAGATGGGCCGCGGCCACGATCCCGTCGGCGCCGTTGTGGCCCTTGCCGGCAACCACCACGACCCGGCGTCCGTAGCCGCCGCCGAGCATCCGCAGGGCGAGACGGGCGACGGCCCGGGCGGCACGGTCGACGAGCACGTCGATCGGCGTCCCCGATGCGACCGCGGCACGGTCGGCCGCGGCCATGTCGTCGGGACTCACCAAGGCCAGCATGGGGAAGGTCTAGCCGACGGCAAGGGCGAACGCGACCGCGACCCCGGCGTCGTGCGAAACCGAGATGTGGATGACGGCGATCCCGCGTTCGACGGCCAGGGCCCCGGCCCGACCGTGCAGAACGAGCGAGGGAGCCCCCGAGGCGGCCCGGACCAGCTCGATGGCGTTGAAGGGCACGTGCTCGATCCCGACGCCCATCGCCTTCATGGCCGCTTCCTTCGCCGCGAAGCGAGCTGCGTAGACCCCGGCCGGGTCGGCGAACCCGTCGGCGTAGGTCCGCTCGGCCTCGGTGAAGATCCGGGTCGAAAAACGGGGGGTCCGGGTCAACGCCGTGCGCATGCGCTCGATCGAGCACACGTCGACCCCGATCCCGAGCACCCGGTTGTCGCCCGCGCCATCGCCGTGCACCAGACCGACCATCCGGGCCAGATCGGTGTCATCGAGGACGATCGGCGGCGGCTCTGGCTCCCTCGGCTCCCTCGGCTCCACGGAGGAGGTGCTACTCGACGGTGACGGTCTTGGCCAGGTTCCGGGGCATGTCGACGTCGGTCCCGCGGGCCTTGGCCAGCCAGTAGCTGAAGAGCTGGAGCGCGACGACATCGATCGCCGGAGCGAACAGCTCCTCGGTCGTCGGCACCGTGATGAGCACGTCGGCGGCCTCGGCCGCCTCGCGATCTCCCTCGTTGGCGATGAGGATCGTGGTCGCGCCCCGGGCCTTCACCTCCTGCACGTTCGAGAGCGTCTTGAGACGTACGAACGACTTGGTGCACACGCCGACGGCCACGACTCCGGGCTCGATGAGCGCGATGGGCCCGTGCTTGAGCTCGCCGGCCGCGAAGCCCTCGGCCCGCACGTAGCTGATCTCCTTGAGCTTGAGCGCACCTTCGAGCGCCGTCGGGTACCCGACACCCCGGCCGATGAAGAAGAAGTCGCGGCGGTCGGCGAAACGCTCGGCGATCTTCCTGATCTCGTCGGACTGGTCGACGACCTGCTGGATCTTGTCGGGGAGCAGGTGCAGCTCGGCGAGCAGCTCGCCGGTGACCTCGGGCTTCATGGTCCCCCGTACCTGGGCCAGGTACAGGGCCAGGGTCTCGAGAGCCACGACCTGGGCCAGGAAGGTCTTGGTGGCCGCGACGCCGATCTCGGGCCCGGCATGGGTGTAGAGCACGGCGTCGGCATCTCGGGCCAGCGACGAGTCGACCACGTTGGTGACGGCCACGACCTTGGCGTCCCAGTGGCCTGCGTGCTTGCAGGCCTCGATGGTGTCGGCCGTCTCGCCACTCTGGCTCACGCCGATCACGAGGGTGCGGGCGTCGAGGACGGGGTCGCGGTAGCGGTACTCCGACGAGAGGTCGACCTCGCACGGCAGACGGGTCCAGTGCTCGATGGCGTACTTGGCGACCATCCCCGAGTGGAACGACGTGCCGCAGCCGAGGATCGAGACCCGGTCGACGTTGCGGAGCGCGTCCTCCGACAGGCGCATGTCGTCGAGGTGGAGCCGGTGGCTGCCGGGTTCGGTGCGCCCGACGAGGGTGTCGCGGATCGTCGCCGGCTGCTCGTGGATCTCCTTGAGCATGAAGTCTTCGTAGCCATCCTTCTGCGCAGCCTCGAGCGACCACGTGATCGTCTTGGGCGTCAGCACCACCTCGTTGCCTTCGAGGTCCCACGCCGTGATGCGGCCCGGCCTGATCTCGACGACGCGCTCGTCCTCGACCACGTAGATGTCGCGGGTGTGCGCCAACAGCGCCGGGATGTCGGAGCCCACCAACCCGGCGTCGGCGGTGAGACCGGCGACGAGCGGTGGGCCCTTGCGGGCGGCCACGATCGAGTCGGGAAAGTCGGCGTGCATCACGACGATCGCCAGCGCGCCTTCGATGTCCTTCATGACGATCCGGACGGCCTCCACGAGGCTGCCGCCGTGCGCCACGAGGTGGCGGCCGATGAGATGGGCCACCAGCTCGGTGTCGGTCTCGGACTTCAACGTGACGCCGGCGCCGATGAGCTCGCGGCGGATCTCGGCGAACGTCTCCACGATCCCGTTGTGCACCAGCGCCAGTCGGCCCGTCTCGTCGGTGTGGGGATGGGCATTGGCTTCGGTGGGCCCGCCGTGCGTCGCCCAGCGCGTGTGGCCGATACCCAGCCGGGCATGGGCCGGCACGTCGTCGATGACCCGCTTGAGCTCGCTGAGCTTGCCCGGACGGCGCCGGATCCACAGCCCGCCGTCAGACGAGTCGCCGCTCGCGTCAGGATCGAGCAGGGCGACGCCCGAGGAGTCGTAGCCCCGGTACTCGAGCCGCGACAGCCCCTCGATCAGGATGGGCAGGACCTCATCGGGCCCGGTGTATCCGACGATTCCACACATGTGAACTCAGACCTTCCTGCCGGAGGCGACCTCTCGAATGGGACGCATCGCGCTCGCGAGTGAGCCGCCGTCTTGCGGGCCCCATCGTACGGCCTCACGAGGACGGCTCTGACCGCCCCCATGGCTCCGAGGTCCAGTCGCACGACGTCGTCGACCTCGTGGTCTTCGCGAACGCCGACGCAGCAGGCATCGCCGCCATCGCATCCTCGACCGCAGCAGCCTCCGCGTCCCGATCGTTCGGAGCTCGAACCCGTGACCTGCGCCCGAATCGCGCCGCCGTGCGCGCTCGAGCGAATCGAGGACGCAACGACGAGGTACCCGCTCGTTCGTGGGTAGCCTGCAGATCGCGTTGCCGTGTCGAGGAGGACGGATGGCTGGTGGTCTCGTCGGGCTGTTGGATGATGTCGCGGCATTGGCGAAGTTGGCTGCGGCCTCGATCGACGACGTCGGGGCCGCCGCCGGTCGAGCCAGCGCCAAGGCTGCCGGGGTCGTCGTCGACGACACCGCCGTCACCCCGGCGTACGTGCACGGTCTCGCCGCGGAACGCGAGCTGCCGATCATCAAGCGGATCGCCATCGGATCGCTCAGGAACAAGATCCTGTTCATCCTGCCGGCGGCGCTGGTGCTCAGCGAGTTCGTGCCGAAGCTCGTCGAGATCATCCTGATGCTCGGTGGTACGTACCTCTGCTTCGAGGGCGCGGAGAAGATCCATCACCGCTTCGCCCACCACGGCGAGGAGGAGGAGCACGACCTCCCGGCCGTGGCGATCGACGTCGACCACGAGGAGAAGACGATCGCCGGGGCCATCCGGACCGACTTCATCCTGTCGGGCGAGATCATGGTGATCTCCCTGAAGGAGGTGATCGACGAAGGCTTCGTCTCGCGAGCCGCCATCTTGTTGGTCGTTGCCGTCGTGATCACGGCCGTCGTCTACGGCGTGGTCGCGCTGATCGTGAAGATGGACGACGTCGGCCTCCGCATGGTGGAGTCGGGCCGGCCGCGGGCCCAGCGGATCGGCCGGGGGATGGTCACCGGCATGCCGGCGGTGCTTGCCCTGCTCTCCACCGTTGGCACGGCTGCGATGGTGTGGGTCGGGGGCCACATCCTGATCGTGGGCGCCGACGAGCTCGGCTGGCATGGCCCCTACGACCTCGTCCACGCCCTGGAAGAGCCCGTGCACGATCTCGCCGGCATCGGCGGAGTACTGGCATGGCTGGTCAACACCGCGGCCTCCGCGGTGGTGGGGCTCATCGTCGGATTCGCCGTCGTCGCGGTCGTGTCGCTCCTCCGGCATCGCAAGCACGATGCCGAGCCCGCCCCGACCTCGTGATCGCGCGGTCACGCAGGTCGGCAGCTTCCCACCCTTCAGGCCGGCCCCGGTCAGAAGCCGCTGTACCTGGTCGGCGCGATCGATCGCTGCGCTCCATCGGCTGAGATGTCGTCGAGTCGAGCAGACCCGTCATACACGCCACGCCGGGAGCCCTCAGGCGCCTCAGCAGTCGGCGAGCGCGCGGAGCGCCGCGCACAGGCGCTGGCGACCAACCACACCGAGAGATCCGAGCCGGATCGTCAGCACCGACTTGGGGACCGCAGCGATGTTGTCGAACGTCGCGACGCTGTCGTGTTCGATGCCTTCCTCGGGACCCACCGGAACGCATGTCGGGATCGATCGGATCGTGCTGGTCACCGGGGCGACGACGACGTTGTTGAGCACCGGGATCGCCTCGTCGCGCGATACGACGAGCACGGGTCGGCGTTTGCCGTTCGGGGGCTCCATGAGCCAGAGCTCGCCCTGCGCTACCACGACTGCGGCTGCCACCGGGGCGCTACCACGGCTCGGCCTCGGTCATCGCCATGGCGCTGGCCATGGCCTGGACGTCATCGTGATCCGACTGCGGACAGAGGAGGTACGACGCGGCGATCGCCTCCCCGACCCGAGCCCGACGGACGGCGCGGTCGAGGTGATCGACGGCCCGTCGAATGAGGTCGGAACGGCTCTCGCCGACGCCCTCGGCGACCAGGCGGTCGATCACCGCCAGTTCTTCGTCGCTGAAGCGGGTCGGGATCGGCACTCGCGTCATACATTCAGTATACGCGACCAGTACAAGCGACCGGAGGGCGACACCCAGCCCGTCGTCAAGCCCACAGCCCGGGAGGGACGGGCTGCGCTACTCGCCGAGGTCGGCCTTGAGACGGTCGGCGAGCCGCGCGGCCGCCTGCCCGGCGGCGGCTTCGGAGGCGGCCTCCACCATGACCCGCACGACGGGCTCGGTACCTGACGGTCGCACCAGCACCCGGCCGCTCTCGCCCAACTCGGCCTCGATCGAGAGCACCGCGTCCCAGAACCCGCCGGCCTCGGCCAGCGCCAGACGGTCGCGCACGCGCACGTTCAGCAACACCTGGGGATAGCGCGTCATCGTCGCCGCCAGAACCGCCAACGATCTCCCCGAGCGAACAACGCAGTCGAGCAACTGGATTCCCGTGAGGATCCCGTCGCCCGTCGTGGCGTGCCGGGAGAAGATCACGTGACCCGACTGCTCGCCCCCGAGGGCCAGGCCGTGCTCCTCGATGGCCTCGAGCACGTAGCGGTCGCCGACCTTGGTCTCGACGATCGAGATGCCGGCGTCGGCCAGCGCCCGGCGCATTCCCAGGTTCGACATGACCGTGGCAGCCAGACGGTTGCCCGGCAGCAGCCCACGTGCGGCCATGTCGATCCCGCACACCACGAGGATCTCGTCACCGTCGACGACGGTCCCCGAGGCATCCACGGCCATCACCCGGTCGGCGTCGCCATCGAAGGCCAGCCCGGCGTCGGCGCCCAATCGCACCACGGTCGCGGCCAGGTCGGCGGGATACGTCGAGCCACAGTGGTCGTTGATGTTCACCCCGTCGGGTCGGGCGTGGATGACCGTGACGTCGGCGCCGAGCGCTCGCAGCACCTCGGGCGCGACCGTGCTGGCGGCGCCGTTGGCGCAGTCGAGGACGACCTTGAGACCGATCAGCGTCCGGTCTTCGAGCGTGCTCACCAGGTGCCACACGTAGGGCTCGTTGGCGTCGCCCATCCGCCGACGCCTGACGGTCCCCACGTCCGCGCCAGTCGGACCGGCGATCGTCGGCGTGTGCAGGAATTCGTGCAGCGCCAACTCGAGCTCGGCTTCAACCGAGTCGGCCAGCTTGCGGCCCCCTGCGGCGAAGAACTTGATCCCGTTGTCGCCGAAGGGATTGTGGCTGGCCGAGATCATGGCGGCCGGCGCGCCGGCATCCTGCGACATGTAGGCCATGGCCGGCGTCGGCACCACGCCCAGGCTCTCGACGTTGCACCCCTCGGCGGCGAGCCCGGCTGAGAGGGCCGCTTCGAGGAGCTGGCCCGACCGGCGCGTGTCGCGTCCCACCAGGAACGGCGAGCCCGGTCCGGCTCCCAGGACGCGCGCTCCCGCCCGGCCCAACGCCAGCGTCAGCTCGACCGACAGCTCGTCGTTGGCGATGCCGCGTACGCCGTCGGTCCCGAAGGTGACGCTCACGAACGGACCCGGCCCGGTATCGACGAAATGACGACCTACCGCTTCGAGTACTGGGGCGCCTTACGGGCCTTCTTGAGGCCGTACTTGCGGCGCTCCTTCTCGCGGGCGTCACGAGTGAGGAGCCCGGCCTTCTTCAGCACCGGACGAAGCTCTTCGTCGAGCGACACCAAGGCCCGGGCGATACCCAGGCGCAACGCGCCCGACTGCCCGCTCACACCGCCGCCGTCGAGGGTGACGTCGATGTCGTAGACCTCGGCCAGCTGGGTGAGGCGCAGCGGCTCGGTGGCCACCATGCGGAACGTCTCGTTCGGGAAGTACTCCTCGAACGTGCGCTTGTTGCACGTGACGATGCCGGTGCCGGGACGCAGACGAACGCGTGCGACGGCTTCCTTGCGGCGCCCGGTCGACTGGATGAGAGGCTTGGACACGAGTTGCTCCGAGTCGAGAAGGGCTAAGCCCGGCGGGCGGTCGGCAGGTCGAGCGACCGGGGCTGCTGTGCGGCGTGGGGGTGCGTGGGGCCCGGGTAGATCTTGAGCTTGGCGATGATCTGCCGGCCCAGGCGCCCCTTGGGGAGCATGCCCTTGACGGCGGCCTTGATGATGCGGTCGGGGTGCGTGCTCATCTGGTCGCGGTACGACACCCGCTTGATCCCACCGGGATACCCGGTGTGGCGGATGTACTCCTTCTTCTCGTCCTTGGAGGCGGTCACGACGATCTTGTCGGCGTTGATGACGACCACGAAGTCGCCGGTGTCGACGTGCGGCGCGTAGATCGGCTTGTGCTTGCCGCGCAGCACGCCGGAGATCTCACTGGCCAGACGGCCGAGGATGGCTCCGTCGGCGTCGACAACGTGCCACTGCCGGGTGATGTCGGCGGGCTTGGGCGTGAAGGTCCGCACGCGGGAACCCCTTGTTTCTGGCTCGAGACGGATCTCGGTGACGTACGACATGACAAAAGCGAGTACCGGGCCGCTGAGCCGCTCGAGACGGACGGTCGATCAACGACTCGTTCGCGCGGCACGACCCTGCAACAGGCTCGGTCACACTACCCGATCTGCGCTCCCAGGCCAATCCGGAGCCGACGCCGGCGCCGAACCGGAGCCAACGTAGAGCCGAGGGATAGCCGCCGTGGAGCCGACGACGGGTGGATCCAACCACGTCAGGTCACGAAAACTGCACCCCCCGGCGCTCGGGATGCGGCGGGCGGGCCCTAACCTGGTCAACGTGTCGCGCGACGAGCACCACGAACACCACGAACACCACGACCTCCAGCGGGCGCTCGACGTCCTGGTCGATCCGGCGCTCGAGCCCATCGTCGACATGGTGTTCCTGAAGCGCGAGGGTCGGTGCGAGGCCCACGCCGTCGACGGCTCCGTGGTCTTCGAGCCCGGTGGCCACGTGGTGGCCGAGACGGGCCGCAACCCGCTCGCCCGCCAGGACCCCGGGGTCTTCGCACCCCTGGCCGACGAGCGGGCCGAACCCCATCCGCACCGCAGCGCCAACAGCTACCCGCAGGCCTACGAGCAGGTCGAGCAGCTCTTCCGGTCTCCCAACGCGCCCGACCTCTGCGTGCAGCACACGGCGGCGCATCACTGGGCCGAACGGGGCGGGCACCAAGGCGAGCACGGTTCGCTCGGCGTGGTGCAGGCCCGGGGACCGCTGATCGTCGCCGGGGCCGGGGTGCGAGAGCGCGGGCGCGTCGCCGAGGCGGCGCGCATCGTCGACCTCGCCCCGACGTTGGCCGCGCTGCTCGGAGTCGCACCGCTCGACGACGACCGTCCCCGCTACCTCGCAGCGCAGGACGGTCGGGTGCTCGACACGATCATCGACACCGGCGGCGCCGCGACCACCGGCACGGCCCGGCCCCGCCACGCCGTGGTCTTCCTGCTCGACGGTACCAACGCCAACGTGCTCTACGACCTCATCGACCGCGGCGAGGCGCCGAACATCGCCCGACTCGCTGCGATCGGCACCACGTTCGGCCACGGTGCCCTGTCGTGTCTCCCCACGATCACCCTGGCCAACCACACCTCGGCCGTCACCGGCGCCTTCCCGGGCACCCACGGAATCCTCCACAACGCCTGGTGGGACCGGGCGCGAGAGCAGCAGGTCGTCACGAACTCCATGGCCACCTGGCCCACGGCCATGCAATGGCTCACACCGGGTGTCGAGACGCTCTACCAGGCCGTCAGCCGTACCTGGACGGGCGAGGGAGGGGTCACGTTCGCCGTGAACGAGCCCTGCGACGTCGGCGCCACGTACTCGTCGTTCGCCTGGCTGCGCGACGGCGAGGGCATCCCGTTCCCGGCCCGGGCCACCGACGTCGCCCACGCGACCGAGCGGTTCGCACGACCGTCGAAGGACTACGCCTGGTCGACGATGGTCGACGGGTTGGCCGTCGAGCAGGCGGTCGCGCTCTGGAAGGGCGACGGGTACCGGGGCGTCACGCCACCGCGTCCTCGCTTTTGCTTCGTGAACTTCTCGTTGACCGACGCCGCGTTCCACGAGGGCGGGCCGTACTCGGAGATCGCCGCGGCATCGATCCACGACACCGACGCCCGCATCGGCGCCATCCTCGAGGCCATCGAGGGGGCTGGAGCCTTCGACGACACCGCCTTCGCCGTCGTGTCCGATCACGGGATGGAGCAGTCGAACCCCGACGTCACCGGCGACTGGGACCATGCGCTGCGAGACGCCGGGTTGCAGTTCCGCGACGAGGGCTACGGGTTCGTGTACCTGGGCGTGCCCGAGACCGTCGGCTGAACGGCGCACCGTGGCCAACCACCCGCCCATCCCCGACGCGCCGGCGTCGCAGCTCCTCCGCATCGCCGAGATCGAACAGGCGCGAACGACCATTGCCGGTGTCGCCCGGGTCACGCCGATCCACGAATCACCCGGTCTGTCACGGACCCTCGGTCATCGCACGCTCCTCAAGTGCGAGCACCTCCAGCGCACCGGTTCGTTCAAGATCCGCGGGGCCTACCACCACCTCGCGTCGCTGCCGCCCGCGCTCCTTGCCAACGGCGTCGTCGCCGCCAGCGCGGGGAATCACGCCCAGGGCGTGGCACTCGCCGCGAGCCTCTGCTCGACCCCGTGCACCGTGTTCATGCCCGAGGGTGCATCGCTGCCCAAGGTCGAAGCCACGCGGGGCTACGGCGCCGAGGTCGTGTTCCACGGTGCCTCCCTCGACGAGGCGATCGACGGCGCCCACCAGCTCGTCGCCGAGCGCGGCGCCCACTTCGTGCCACCGTTCGACGACCGGGCCGTGATGGCCGGCCAGGGCACGATCGGGCTCGAGCTCGACGAGCAGACGCCGCTCGACGCCACGTTCGTCGTCGCCATCGGTGGCGGCGGCCTGGCCGGCGGGATGGCCGCCGCGCTCCGAGCCCGCCGGCCGGGCTGTCGGATCATCGGCGTGGAAGCCGAGGGTGCGGGCTCGATGATCGCCGCCCTGAATGCGGGGACACCCGTCCAACTCGCCTCGGTCGACACCATGGCTGACGGCATCCGTGTCGGACGGGTGTCGGAGCTCACGCTGGCGCACGCCGACGCGTTCCTCGACGACATCGTGACGGTCTCGGAGGACTCGATCGCGCGGGCGCTGCTCCTCCTCCTCGAACGGGCCAAGGCCGTCGTGGAGCCCGCCGGGGCCGCCGCGCTCGCCGCCGTGCTCGACGGCCGGATCGACTCGCCATCGGGTCCGGTGTGCGTGGTGCTCTCGGGCGGCAACGTCGACGCCATCCTGCTCGGGCGCGTCATCCGTCACGGGCTCACCGCAGCCGGACGCTTCGTGGTGCTCCGGGCCACGATTGACGACGTCCCCGGATCGCTGGCCCGATTCCTCCAGGCCGTGGGCACGCTCGGCCTCAACGTCCTGGAGGTCGAGCACCACCGGGAAGGCTCCCGGATCGAGCTCGACCAGGTCTCGGTGCGGCTCACGCTGGAGACCCGGGGGCCCGGTCACCGTCAGCACATGGTCGACCGACTCGCGTCCGAGGGCTACGCCGTCGTGGTCGAGTAGGCCTCTCCGGTGCCCGTCCCTCCCGGGGCTCCCGTCCCTCCCGGGCGCACGATCACCGGAGCGGTCCGACCGATGAGCCAGGCAGCCAGGGCGACGGCGGCCATGAACCCCGCGCCGATGGGAAAGGCCAGCTCCTGGCCGCCCGCGCCGTAGAGCGGACCCGACGCGAACCCGGCGATCGCCGCGCACAGCGTGCCGAAGGCCCCGCCGAGGCCCTGCCCGGCGGCCAGGTCCTCCGGTGGTGTCCGCTCGGCCAACGCCGCCTGCGACCCGGGCGTGCCGATCACGTCGACGGCCGACTGCACGACTCCCAAGCCCGCGAGGAGCCAGATGTCACCGATGAACCCGTAGGCGAAGATGAACGGGACGGTCGCCGCCACGGCGAGCAGGGTCGACGGCCAGGCCCCGAATCGATCGGAGATTCGTCCACCCCACGCTCCCAGACACAGCGCCGGGAACGCGTACGCCGTGAACGAGAGCCCGATGAACACGGTGCTGGCGCCCTGATCGTCCATGAAGCGGGCCCACAGCGAGTCGTAGATGCCGAACGCGAGGAAGAACGAGCCCCCGGCCAGCACGGCGGCGATCACGCCCCGCTGGCGTATCAGACGGCCGACGGCGCCCACCGAGGTGGCGCTGAGCGGATGCGGGGCCGGCTCGGCCAGACGGGCGACGAACGGCAGGCACACGAGCATCGCCAGCGCGGGGATCACGAACGCCGCTTCCACGCCGAAGGCCTCGAACAGCCCCGCCGCGGCCGGGGGTCCGACCAGGAAGCCGGCCACCGCCGCCGAGCCGAGCAGGCCGAGGACCTCGCCGGTCTTGTCCGGTCGGGCCGAGACGGCGATCCGGCGGCTGGCCGGTCCGAACAGGCCGGCAGCGGCCCCGTAGAGCGCTCGGGCCACGACGAGCTGCCAGAGTGTCGTTCCGAACGCGAACCAGATCATGCTCAACGCGCCGACGACCAGCCCGACGACGAGGAGACGGCGAGCATGCCCGCGGTCGGCGAAGCGGGCCAGGCTGAGCTGGGTGACCAACGAGGTGAGGAAGGCCGATCCGGTGATGAGACCCAGGCCCCAATCGGCGAAGCCCGACTCGTTCTGGAGCTCGGCGAGGAGCGAGAACACTGCCGCCAGGCCCAGGTTCAGAACGAGCTGCCCAGCCAGCAGGGCAGGGTCGACGCGCCGTTCCTGTCGGCGACCCCCGCGGCCGATCGGCAAGGTCACGCCACGGAGGCGCCGACGAGGCTGCCCAGGCCGTAGGTCAGCGCGGAGATCAAGGCGCCGACGAGGACCATCCGAAGCCCCGTGCGCACCGCGCCCCGAGCAGTGAACACCGAGGTCGCGATGCCCACGCCGAACAACGCCAGCGCCGAGACGGCCCCGGCGACGGCCAGCATCGCCGGGCCCGAGCCGAAGAGGAAGGGCACGAGCGGGATCACCGCACCCAACCCGAACGCCAGGATCGACGAACCCGCGGCCACCCAGGGCGAGCCCAGCTCCCCCGGCGAGATCCCGAGCTCTTCCCGGGCGAGCGTGTCGAGTGCCGTTTCGGGATCGGACATGATCTGCTCGACCAGGGCGTCGGCTTGCGCCTTGGGGATGCCCTTGGCCCGATAGATGAGCGCCAGCTCGCGGGCCTCCTCGGCCGGATCGTGCAGCAGCTCCTCGCGCTCGATGGCGATTTCGCGCTCGTACAGCTCCCGCTGCGACGAGACCGACAACCATTCGCCACTCGCCATCGAGAACGCCCCGGCCACCAGCCCCACCAGCCCCACCAAGAGAACGAGCCGGCGACTGTCGGACCCGCCCGCGGCGCCCATCACCAGACCCAGGTTCGACACCAAGCCGTCATTGAACCCGAACACCGTGGCCCGCAACCATCCTCCGGCCCCGCCGCCACGGTGACGACCTTCCGAGCTGCGAATCTGGCCGCCTTCGGCCTCTCCCGACATGGCCGCCAGGGCCTTGGAGTTGGCTGCTTCCTGATCGGCGAAGATGTTTGGCGCGGCGGCGAAGCTCCGGTATCGGGCCGCGTTCGACGCCTCCTGCCGCAAGATGATCGGTACCACCGCGTCAGCGCCGAATCGTCGAGCCATCCGGCGCAGGACGCGATTGCGCACCGGCGCTTTCGGCGGAGTCAGGTCGGTGACCCCCGCCCGCTCGAGCATCCGTCGCCAGTGGTTGACGTGGCGCTCCTCCGACTCGGCGAGGCCGAGGAAGATCTCACTCCGCTCGCCCTCGGTCACCTCCGCGAGGTCGCGGTACAGCGCGACCCCGGCCACCTCGTCGGCCCAGAGGTCGTAGTAGCGCTGCAACGTCGGATCGTCGAGCTTGCGACTCATCACCCCGGAGGCTACCGGGAGCACCGGGTCTGGGCCCTCAGAAACCCACGTCCCACAGGCACAGTCCCTGCGCCGGGGCCATCTGCCCCGACTGGTTCCGGTCACCCGAGAGCATGATCGCCCGGAGATCGCCCGGCCGCCGCTTGCCCCGACCGACCTCAATCAGGGTGCCCACGATCGAACGCACCATCTGCCAGCAGAACGCCTTGGCCATGATCTCGTAGCGCAACACCCCCGGCGCGTGGGGCTCGACGACCCACTGCGAGCGGAGGACCCGACGGACGTTCGTCGAGCCCTCGGGGCCCCTGCGGCAAAACGCCGAGAAGTCGTGCTCGCCCAGGAAGGGATCGGCCGCCAGACGGAGCGCGGCGAGGTCGAGCGGATCGGGGACCCACCACGCGAACCGTGCCAGGAAGGGATCGGGTTCGGGACGGTTCACGATCGTGTACCGGTACGAACGCGAGACAGCCGAGAAGCGCGCGTCGAAATCGGGCGTCACGAGCTCGCAGGACCGCACGACCACCTCGGGGCCGAGGATCCCGTTGAGAGACGACCGGAGCCGCCAGGGATCGACACCGGGATCGGCTTCGAGCGAGACGATCTGACCCCAGGCGTGCACCCCGGCATCGGTGCGCCCCGAGCACGTGAGCTCGATCGGATGACGCAAGACCTTCTCGAGCGCCCGGGCCATGACGCCGGCCACCGTCCGTTGATCGGGCTGGGCCGCGAAGCCGTGGAAGTCGGTGCCGTCGTAGGCGACGACGAGCTTCAGCTTCGAGCGGCCTCCAGCGTCGAACAGGGTCACCCGCTCGGTCCCTTCCCGGTCGAACCCGAGCCGGCCCGCCCCCGAGGGGTCTGGGCCGGCGACGTCGATCAGACCAGCTCGAGGCGCGCCATGGGCGCGTTGTCACCGGCACGGGGCCCCAGCTTCAAGATCCGCGTGTACCCGCCGTTGCGGTCCTCGTAGCGGGGCCCGATCTCGGCGAAGAGCTTGTGCGCGATGTCCTTGTCGTGGATGGTGGCCACGACGAGACGCTGCTGGTGCACGCCGCCCTTCTTGGCCTTGGTGATGAGCTTCTCGACGTAGGGGCGTAGGACCTTGGCCTTGGCCTCGGTCGTCACGATTCCCTCAGCGGCGAAGAAGTGCGCCGCCAGGTTGGCCAACATGAGCTTGTGGTGCGCCGGGCTGTGCCCAAAGCGCGGGCCCTTCTTCGGACGCGGCATCGTCGATCAGTCCTTCACGCGCAGCGAGAGGCCGCGCTCGTCGAGCTTCTGGATGACCTCTTCGAGGGACTTCTGGCCAAAGTTGGTGATCGCCAGGAGATCCTCCTCGCTCTTCTCGATGAGCTGGCCGATCGTATCGACCTGAGCCCGCTTGAGACAGTTCCGAGGACGCTCCGACAGATCGAGCTCCTCGATCGCCAGGTCGAGCTCGGGCGGCGAGTTCGACGACACCGCCGTGTCACCGAGCTCGAGGCCGCGAGCCTCGGCCGACATCTCGGCCACGAGATCGATGAGCGAGCGGAGCGTCTTGCCGGCCGACGACAAGGCGTCGCTCGGCGTGACCGATCCGTCGGTCTCGATGTCGAGGATCAGACGGTCGTAGTTCGTGGCCTGCTCGACCCGGGTCGGCTCGATCGTGAACGCCACCCGTCGCACCGGCGAGTAGATGGCGTCGACCGGGATGAGCCCGATGGTCGACGAACGCCGGCCGCGCTCAGCGGAGAGGTAGCCCCGGCCCTGCTCCACGGTGATGTCGGCGGCGAGGCGGCCCTTGCCGTTGAGCGTCGCGATGTGCAGACCCGGGTTGAGGATCTCCACGTCGGACGTCGTCTGGATGTCGCCGGCGGTGATCTCGCCGGGACCGCGCTTGTCGAGACGCAGGGTGACGGCGTCCTCGGCCTCCGAGCGCAACACCACATCCTTGAGGTTCAAGATGATGTCGGTCGCGTCTTCCTTGACACCGGGGATGGTGTCGAACTCGTGCAATGCCTCGTCGAATCGGATCTGCGTGATGGCGGCACCCGGGATGGACGACAGCAGCGTCCGCCGCAGGCTGTTTCCCAATGTGGCCCCGAATCCCGGCTCGAGCGGTGAGATCGCGAACCTCTGGCGATTGCCCTCGGCCTCGCCGAGAGCCTCGACGGTCGGGCGCTGGATGATCAGCATGGCGCTCCCTCGTGTGTCGACCCCGATGAAACTCGGGTCGCGATGGTGATGGTGAAGGCGATCGATGTCCGCCGTGGGACCTGGATGACGGCTGGTGCGACGTGGCTGCGGCAGCCGGAGAGACGCATCGACTTCGAGAGCGTCACTTCGAGTAGAGCTCGACGATGAGCTGCTCGCGCACCGGGATGTCGATCTGCTCGCGAATCGGCATCTCGCGGACCGTGATCTTGAAGTCTGTCGCGTCGAACTCCAGCCAGTGAGGCACGGCTCGGGAGATCGTGTCGAGGTTGTGCCGCAGCACGATCATCTCGCGTGACTTCGACCGGACCGAGACCACGTCGCCCTTGCGCAGGTGGTACGACGGGATCGTCACCCGCTTGCCGTTCACGTTGACGTGACCATGCCGGACGAACTGTCGCGCCTGGTTGCGGCTCGACGCGAACGTCGCGCGGTACACGACGTTGTCGAGGCGGGTCTCGAGGAGACGCAACAGGTTCTCACCCGTGATCCCCTGCTGCCTGGCCGCTTCCTGGTACATCGTGCGGAACTGGCGCTCGAGCACCCCGTAGATGCGACGGGCCTTCTGCTTCTCACGGAGCTGGAGCAGATACTCGGTCTCGCGCAGCCGACCCCGACCGTGCTGACCCGGCGGGTAGGGCCGGCGCTCGATGGGGCACTTGCTGGTATCGCACTTGGGGCCCTTGAGATAGAGCTTCATGCGTTCCCGTCGACACAAGCGGCAGACGGGACCCGTGTAACGAGCCATGATGAATGTTCCTCCGAACCAGAGGTGGCGGGCTGGGGTCGTCGAAGCGGGGGGTCGTCAGACCCGACGGCGCTTCTTCGGACGGCAGCCGTTGTGCGGAACCGGGGTCACGTCCTTGATCCCGGCGACCTCGATGCCCACGTTCTGCAGGGATCGGATCGCGGTCTCACGGCCCGAACCGGGGCCCTTCACGACGACGTCGACCTTGCGCACACCGTGCTCCATGGCCCGGCGGGCTGCCGCCTCGGCCGCGAGCTGCGCGGCGAACGGGGTCGACTTGCGGGATCCCTTGAACCCGACGTTGCCAGCCGAGGCCCACGAGACCGTGTTGCCCTGGTGATCGGTGATCGAGATGATCGTGTTGTTGAACGACGACTTGATGTGGGCCACTCCGTACGCCACGTTCTTTCGTTCGCGACGACGGGGACGGCGACCACCGGGCTTGGGTTTCGCCACGGAAAACTTCCTCACTCGTGTTCTGTGGGTGTGTTCACGGTCGAGCTTCCGACCGGATGTCGCCACATCGGGTACACCCTCGGCCCCGGTGCGGCGTCGTGGTCACTCTCGAAGACGAGCGCGACCACACGCTGATGACAGTGACGGCGTGGACTACTTGCGGACCTTCTTCTTGCCCGCGACCGTCTTCTTCGGGCCCTTGCGGGTCCGGGCGTTGGTTCGCGTTCGTTGACCCCGGACCGGCAGGCCACGCCGATGGCGCAGACCCTGGTAGCAGCCGATCTCCATCTTCCGCTTGATGTCCTGAGCGACCTCGCGCCTCAGGTCACCCTCGACCTTGACGTTGGCGTCGATGAACGTACGGAGACGGGAGACCTCGTCCTCGGTCAGGTTGCGCACCCGGGTGTCGACCGAGATACCGGTCCCCTCGCACACCTGACGTGCGGTCGACCTGCCGATGCCGAAGATGTAGGTGAGTGCGATCTCCAACCGCTTCTCGCGGGGGATGTCGACTCCGGAGATTCGTGCCATGGGGCGGTTTCCTCAGCCTTGACGCTGCTTGTGGCGCGGGTCAGCGCAGATGACCATGACCCGGCCGTGACGGCGGATCACCTTGCATTTCTCACAGATCGGCTTGACGCTGGGCCGAACCTTCATTGAAGTCCCCGTGTCTGATTACTTGTAGCGATACGTGATACGACCTCGGGCCAGGTCGTAGGGGGTGAGCTCCACCTGGACACGATCGCCCGGCAAGATCCGGATGTAGTGCATCCGCATCTTCCCCGAGATGTGCGCCAAGACCTCATGCTTGTTGTTGTCGAGCTCGACGCGGAACATGGCGTTGGGGAGTGACTCGATCACCGTGCCCTCGACCAGGATGGCGTCGTTTTTCTGCTTTGCCAGGGGGAGCCTCCGGAAACGTTTGGGCCCCAAGCGCGTAGAACGCGCCCGAGCCGACTGGTGATACTAGACCATCGCGGCGCGATGGCTCGACTCGGTCACGACGATGTTCGACCGCCGACCGCCGTCAGGATTCGTACGAAGACCTCGTCGGGATCGCCCACCCCGTCGACTCGGGCCAGCAGGTTCCCGTCGGCGTAGTAGTCGGCGAGCGGAGCGGTCTCGCGCTCGTAGATTGCCAGCCGGCGGCGCACGGCGAGCTCGTTGTCGTCGTCTCGCTGGACGACCTGCGATCCACCGCACTGGTCGCAATGGCCCCAGCCCTGGCGCGGCGGTGCGGTGACGTGGTACGTGGCGCCGCAGTCGGCGCAGACCCGGCGGCCGCTGATGCGCTCGACCACCGCCTCGGTCGGTACCGCGAGCTCGATGACGCGATCGAGTCCGTCCTCGCCCACGACCTCACGCAGCCCGTGCGCCTGGGGCAACGTCCGAGGAAAGCCGTCGAGCAGGAACCCGTGCTCGGCATCGGGACGGGCCAAGCGCTCGCGCACCATGCCCAGCACCACCGAGTCGGGTACGAGCTCTCCGGCGTCCATGAACTCCTTGGCCCTGCGGCCGAACTCGGTGCCTTCGCGGACAGCGGAGCGGAACATGTCGCCCGTGGAGATGTGCGGGATCGAGAAGTGCTCGGCCAGCCGGACGGCCTGGGTGCCCTTGCCGGCCCCCTGCTTGCCGAATATGAGCAATCGCATCCGTGACGGCCGTGGGCGCGTTCCTGGCCGCTAGGCCAGGAACCCCTCGTAGTTGCGCATCATCAGCTGACTGTCGATCTGCTTCATCGTCTCGAGCGCCACGCCGACGGTGATGAGGATCGACGTGCCCCCGAACGGGAACTGGCTGATGTCCCAGAACTTGAAGACGAGCAACGGGACCAGGGCGATCGCGGCGAGGAACGCCGAGCCGGGCAGGGTGATGCGGTTCAGCGTCTTGCCCAGGTAGGCCTCGGTCGGCGGGCCCGGACGGATTCCGGGGATGAACCCACCCTGACGTCGGATGATGTCGGCCTGTTGCGCCGGGTTGAAGCTGATCGCCGTGTAGAAGTAGGCGAAGAAGATGATGAGCGCCGTGTAGAAGACGATGTAGATCCAGCTCGTCTGGCCCTGACCCACGAAGTATTTGTCGATGTTGTTGCCGAGCCAGTCCCAGGGCAGCGAGCTCGAGATGAGCGTCGGGAAGTACAGCACCGAGCTGGCGAAGATGATGGGGATCACGCCCGACTGGTTCACCTTGAGCGGGATGTAGGTGCTCTGGCCCCCGTACATCCGGCGCCCGACGACCCGCTTGGCGAACTGGACAGGGATCCGACGTTGGCCCGACTCGACGAAGACGATCCCGACGATCATGGCGATGGCCATGGCGATGACCACGAAGAACGTGAAGATGCTCTTCTCCGACCAGATCGCCGAGCCGTCAGCGGGCAGACGCGAGACCACCGAGGCGAAGATCAGGATCGACATGCCGTTGCCGATGCCCCGCTGGCTGATGAGCTCGCCCAGCCACATGATGAACGCGGTCCCGGCTGTGAGCGTGATCACGATGAGCATCACGCGCCAGGTGTTGAAGTTCGGGATGAGGTCGAGGCCCCGGTTGTTGTTGAAGAAGAAGCCGCCCGAGCCGTTGTGCAGCGCGAACACGATGCCCGTCGATTGGAGTAGCGCCAGCGAAACGGTCATGTATCGCGTCGCCTGCGTGATCTTCTTCTGACCGGGCTGGCCCTCGCTCTGCCACTGCTCGATCTTGGGGATCACCACCGACAGCAACTGCATGATGATCGACGACGTGATGTACGGCATGATCCCGAGAGCGAAGATGGCCACGTTGGTGAGCGCCCCGCCCGAGAACAGGTTCAAAAGGGCGACGCCGCCACCGTCCTCGGCCGACTCCTTGAGCGCCTGGATCTGGTCGAACGCGACGTAGGGAGCCGGGACGTGCGATCCCAGGCGGTAGACCGCGACGATGAGGATCGTGAACAGAACCTTGTTGCGCAGGTCGGCGACCCGGAAGATGTTCTGCAAGCGGGAGATCATCGACGGCCCTCGTTGGTCGTGGTTGCTGCCGAACGTGCGCTGAGGCTATCGGCCCGGCACAGGCGGCTGACCACCACGCTCAACGACCCTGCAACGCGTTGCCCTTGGCCGCGGGACGCACGGAGAAGGGCATCGGGATGGTCTCGATGGTTCCGCCGGCCGCGACGATGGCGGCCTCGGCCGACTTCGAGCAGGCGTGGACCTTCACCGTGAGCGCCCGGGTCACGGTTCCCCGCCCGAGGATCTTCACGTAGGCGTGCTTGTGGACGAGCCCGCGGGCCCGCAGGGTCTCGGGCGAGATGACCGAGCCCTCGAACTCCTCGAGCGTGTCGAGGTTGATGCCCTGGTACTCGACGCGGAAGGGGTTCTTGAACCCCTTGCCCTTGGGCATGCGCCGGTTCAACGGCGTCTGGCCACCCTCGAAGCCCGGCTTGACGGTGTTGCGGGCGTGCTGGCCCTTGCCACCGCGACCCGCGGTCTTCCCGCCCCTGCCCGCGATGCCTCGCCCGACACGCCGGGGCTTGTGCGTCGAGCCCTCGGCCGGCTTGAGATCGTGCACCTTCATTGGTTCACCTCTTCGAACTTCACCAGGTGCGGAACCCGAGCGAGCATCCCGCGGATCTCAGGACGGTCGGGCAGCTCCACCGTGTGGTTGATGCGCTTGAGCCCCAAGGCCCGGATGGTCCCCCGGTGCTTGGGCTTGGTCCCGATCGTCGACTTCAACTGCGTCACACGAAGCACGCCCACGGTTACCTGACCTCCACGATCTCACGCTTGGGGGCCTGCGACTCGCGGTAGGCCTTCAGCAGGCCGGCCGGCACGAACTCCTCGGCGTCGAGCCCGCGGATGCGCGCCATGTAGTCGGGGCGCTTCAACTTGCGCAGCGCATCGATGGCGGCCCGGGCGACGTTGATCGAGTTCGACGAGCCCAGCGACTTGGCCAGCACGTCGTGGATCCCGGCGGCTTCGAGGATCGAGCGCACGGCGCCGCCTGCGATGACCCCGGTACCGGGAGCAGCGGGCTTGATGAGCACCCGAGCGGCGTCGTGGCGACCCAGGATCGTGTGCACCACCGTCGAGCCGGCCATGGGTACGGAGAAGACGTTCTTCTTGGCCTCCTCCATGCCCTTTTGGATCGCAGCCGGGACTTCCTTGGCCTTGCCGTAGCCCAGGCCGACACGCCCCTCGCCGTCACCCACGACGACAAGCGCCGTGAACGAGAACCGCCGGCCGCCCTTGACGACCTTGGCGACCCGATTGATGCTGATGACCCGCTCTTCGAACTGCCCGTCAGCCATGGCCAACTCCCTAGAACACGAGCCCGGCCTCGCGGGCCCCATCGGCCACGGCAGCGACGCGCCCGTGGTACTGAAAACCTCCGCGGTCGAACACGACGTGCTCGATGCCTGCGGCCTTGGCCCGTTCGCCGACGAGTTGCCCGACCGACTTAGCGGCCGTGACGTTACCCGTCCCCGAGTCGGACACGCGGAGCGCGGCCTCCACGGTCGAAGCGGAGACGATCGTACGTCCGGAGACGTCGTCGACCACCTGGGCGTAGATGTGCTTGTTGCTGCGGAAGACGGCAAGGCGCGGCCGTTGGGCCGTGCCGGTGACCTTCTTGCGCACCCGACGATGCCGCCGGGTCAGGGCCTCTCGCTTGGTGAGGCTCATCGTGGGACGTCCCCTTATTTCGCGGCCTTGCCGGCCTTGCGACGGACGATCTCGCCCGCGTAGCGGATGCCCTTGCCCTTGTACGGCTCCGGCTTGCGGATCTTGCGGATGTTGGCGGCCACTTGGCCGACGAGCTGCTTGTCGATGCCGCGCACGGTGATGCGCGTCGCTGCCGGCGTCTCGAACGTGATGCCGTCAGGTGCATCGAGGTTCACCGGATGGGAAAAGCCCAACGCCATCTCGAGCCGAGTGGGCGATGGCGCTGCGGCACGGTAGCCGACGCCGACGATCTCCAGGTCCTTGGCATAGCCGTCGGAGACGCCGACGACCATGTTCGAGACCAACGTGCGGGTGAGGCCGTGCAACGAGCGATGCCGACGCTCGTCGCTCGGACGGGTCACGACCAGCTGCCCGCCGTCGAGAGCGACGTCGATGTCGGCCGGGAGCTCCCGCTGCAGGGTCCCCTTCGGGCCCTTCACGGTGATGCTCGCGCCATCGATCACGACGTCGACCCCCGCGGGAACTGCAATGGGAGTACGACCGATTCGGGACATGCTGTCTACCTCTTGCCTCGAGAAGCCCTGGTGGAGTTCAGGGTCCGGGTCACCAGACTTGGCACAGGATCTCGCCACCGACCTTGCGCCGACGCGCTTCACGGTCGGTGAGCAGACCCTGGTTGGTCGACAGGATCGAGATGCCGAGGCCTCCGAGAACCCGAGGAACAGCGTCGGCCTTCGAGTACACCCGCAGCCCCGGCTTCGACACCCGCTTGAGGCCGGTGATCGTGCGCTTGCGGTCGTGGGTGTACTTGAGTCGGATCGTGAGCGTGCGCCCAGGACGCGGGTCGTTGTCGCTCAGCTCGAAACCCTCGATGAAGCCCTCGCTCAGCATGATCGCAGCCAGGGCTTCCTTCAGCTTCGACGTGGGCATCGTCGTCGCGTCGTGGAAGGCCATGTTGGCGTTGCGGATCCGCGTGAGCAGGTCGGCGATCGGGTCGGTCATCATCGGACGGCCACCCCCCTCACCACGACGCCTTGCGCACGCCGGGCACTTCGCCCGCGTGCACCATCACCCGGAGACAGATTCGGCAGAGTCCGAAGTCCTGGTAGACCGCCCGGGGTCGACCGCACCGACGGCATCGCGTGTACCCGCGCACCTTGAACTTCGGTGTGCGCTGCTGCTTCTCGATCAGAGCCTTCTTGGCCATACCCTCACCCCTGCTGTCCGGTGCGGCGGAACGGGAACCCGAGGGCCCGCAACAGCGCCCGACCCTCGTCGTTCGTGCGGGCGGTCGTGACGATCACGAATCCCATACCTCGTACCGTGTCGATCTTGTCGTAGTCGATCTCGGGAAAGATCAACTGCTCGGTGATCCCGAAGGAGTAGTTGCCCATCCCGTCGAACCCATCGGGATCGAGGCCTCGGAAGTCTCGGATCCGGGGAATCGCCAACGTGACGAGCCGGTCGTAGAACTCCCACATGCGATCGCCCCGGAGGGTGACCTTGACGCCGATCGCCTGACCCTCGCGGATCTTGAACCCGGCGATCGACTTGCGGGCCTTGGTCACCACCGGTTTTTGACCGGTGATGATGGTGACGTCGGTGACGGCCCCGTCGATCAGGTTCGACTGCTTGACGGCCTCGCCGACGCCGCAGTTGACCACGATCTTGGCCAGGCTCGGCACCTGCATGACGTTGGGCAACCCGAGCTCCTCTTGGAGGGCGCTCTTGAGCTGTTCGTCATAGCGTTGCTTGAGGCGGGGCTTCACCCGCTCTGCGACGGTCATCGTCGTCCCTTCCTCACAGGCCTTTGCCGCACGACTTGCAGACCCGGAACTTGGCGCCGCCGGGCTCGAGTCGATATCCGATCCGAACCGGCTTGTCGCAGCTCGAGCACATGATCTGCACGTTCGAGACGTGAATCGGCATGTCCTTGTCGATGATCCCGCCCTGCTGGGTGGCCTTGGTGGCGCGCTGGTGCTTCTTGGCCATGTTCACGCCGTCGACGATCACCTTGTTGGCCTTGGGGAGGACGGTCATGATGTCGCCCTCCTTGCCCAGGTCCTTACCGGCGATCACTCGCACGCGGTCGCCCTTGCGCAGCTTCATCTTCGTACGGAGTTCCATCTTGGGCATGGTCACAACACCTCCGGAGCGAGGGAGACGATCCGCATGAAGCGCCGGTCACGCAGCTCCCGGCCAACCGGGCCGAAGATGCGGGTCCCTCGCGGCTGCATGTCGTCACGGATGAGCACCGCCGCGTTCTCGTCGAAGCGGATGTAGCTCCCGTCGGGCCGACGCTTCTCTTTCTTGGTTCGGACGACGACGCACTTGACGACGTCACCCTTCTTCACCGCCGCACCCGGGATGGCGTCCTTGACGGTCGCCACGAAGATGTCGCCGATGCTGGCGTAGCGACGCTTGGTGCCACCGAGCACGCGGATGCACAGCACTTCTTTGGCGCCCGAGTTGTCGGCGACCTTGAGTCGCGATTCCTGCTGGATCATGGGAGGTTCCCTCGACTGGTGTGCGGCGTGCTCATGTGCACAATGAGGCTCAGCGAGCCCGCTCGAGCACTTCAACAACGCGCCAGCGCTTGAGCTTCGACATCGGGCGGGTCTCTTGGACCCGTACCCGGTCGCCTTCACGGGCGTCGTTGCCGATGTTGTGCGCGTACAGACGCTTGGTGCGCTGCATCGTCTTGCCGTAACGCGGGTGACGGACCTTGTCGATCACCGAGACGATCACCGTCTCCTGCATCTTCGCCGAGACGACGACCCCTTCCCGAACCTTGCGACGGTTCGGGCGGGCGTCGGATGCCTCGGTGGCCGGAGCTTCTGCTGACGGCGCAGGGGCAGTCGGCGCCGTGACCGCTGCGGGTGCAGCGCTCACGGCTTCCTCGGCGACAGCCACTGCGGAGGGCTCGTCGGGCGTGGTGCTATCAGACGGGGCCTGGTCGGACATGGTGGACGCTCCTCTCAGGCGCTCTGCTCGGCGGCAGCGATCTCACGCTGACGGACGATCGTGTGGAGCCGGGCGATGTCGCGCTTGATGTGCCCGATCCTCGATGCATTGTCGAGCTGGCCGGTCACGAGTTGGAAGCGCAGGTTGAACAGCTCTTCCTTGCTCTCGTTGAGCCGGTCTTGCAGCTCGGCGTCGGACAGCTCACGGAGCTCGGAGGCGGTTGCCATCTCAGCCCTCCTCACGAGCGATGAATCGGCACTTGATCGGCAGCTTGTGCATCGCCAGCCGGATGGCCTCCCGAGCAGTGGCCTCGGGAACACCGGCGAGCTCGAACATGACGCGGCCCGGCTTGACGACGGCCACCCAGTACTCGGGGTTGCCCTTGCCCGAGCCCATGCGGGTCTCGGCCGGCTTCTGGGTGACCGGCTTGTCGGGGAAGATGTTGATCCAGACCTTGCCGCCACGACGGATGTGGCGCGTCATGGCGATACGAGCGGCCTCGATCTGGCGGTTGGTGATCCAGGCCGGCTCGAGGGCTTGGAGCCCGTAGTCGCCGAACTGCACCTTCGAGCCGCCCTTGGCGACTCCTGTCATTCGGCCCCGCTGCACCTTGCGGTGCCGGACCCGTCGCGGCATCAACATGGTTCTCTGGCCCTCAGTCTTCGTCGCCGCGGAAATGCGGCGCCTCGTGATGCTCGCGGGTCCGACGCTCGATCTCTTCTTCCTCCGCGAGGAGACGCTCGAGCTCGGGGTCGGCCTCTTTCACGATCGGGGTGTTGTCGACGGGAAGCTCGTCGCCGTCAACGTCGACCGGCACGCTCTCGACGGCCGGACGAGCGCGCAACGCCCCGCCAGCACGCACCTTGCGGGGACGCTCGGGCCCGGCGGCCTCACCCACGGCCATACGGGCTTCGCGGGCGATCTTGTCCTCGATGGCCGCCTTGTAGGGCAGGATGTCGCCCTTGTAGATCCAGACCTTCACGCCGATGCGACCGAACGTCGTGCGGGCCTCGGAGAAGCCGTAGTCGATGTCGGCGCGCAGCGTGTGCAGCGGGACCCGGCCTTCGCGGTACCACTCGGTACGAGCCATCTCGGCGCCGCCGAGGCGTCCCGAGCACTGGATCCGGATGCCTTGGGCACCGGCCTTCATCGCCGTCTGAACGGCCCGCTTCATGGCCCGTCGGAACGCGACCCGTCCAGCGAGCTGGTCACCGACCGACTGGGCGATGAGGTTGGCGTCGAGCTCGGCCTGCTTGATCTCTTGGATGTTGAGCTGCACCTTGGGGTTGTTCGTGATCTTCTGCAGCGTGGTGCGAAGCCGATCGGCCTCGGCGCCCTTGCGTCCGATGACGATGCCGGGGCGGGCGGTGTGGACGTCGATCCGCAGCCGGTCACGGGTGCGCTCGATCTCGATGCGGCTCACCATGGCGTGCGGGAGCTGGGCCCGGAGGAACTTCCGGATCTTCACGTCTTCGATCAGGTAGTCGCGGTACTCGCGGTCTGCGAACCACCGCGACTTCCAGTCGGTGACGATGCCGAGTCGGAACCCGTACGGGTTGACTTTCTGCCCCATGGTTCAGTTCTCCTCATCGGCGTCGCCGCCGGTCCCGGGGGGACTGGTGTCCGCATCCGCATCCGTGTCGGCACCCGTGTCCGTCTCGGCAGCCGTGTCCGTCTCGGCAGCCGCGCTCGCCTCGGATGGCGTGTCGTCAGCGTCGATGATCGAGTCCTCGATGACCTCGGCGGGACCGCCGTCGTCCTCGGTGGCGACGTCCGAGGCCTTGCCGAGCGAGACGGGCTCGGCGCCCTCGTGGTCGTGGTCGTGGTCCTCGGCCAGAGCCTCGTCGCGAGCGGCGACCTTGCGCTCGTGCTTCTCGGCCGCGTCCTGCTCCCGGCGACGACGCAGGCGACGACGACGGTCAGCTTGGGTGGTGGTCTCGCTGCGCCGCAGGCGTCCGAGCTCGATCTCGGTGTAGCGCGCCACGATCAAGGTCACGTGGCAGGTGCGCTTACGGATCCGGGTGGCGCGGCCTCGGGCTCGTGGGCGCCACCGCTTGATGGTGGGGCCCTCGTCGGCGTAGCAGGCCGCGACGAACAGCTCGTCGTCGGGGATGCCGAGGTTGTTCTCGGCGTTGGCTGCAGCCGAGTTCACGAGCTTGAGGACGATGTCGGCCGAGCCGCGCTCGCAAAAGCGCAGGATGCCCCGCGACTCTTCGACGGACTTGCCCCGGATGAGCTCGAGGACCTCACGGACCTTGAACGCCGCCTGGCGGTGATGCCGGAGGATGGCCCGGGCCTGGGGTGTGCTGGTGACTGCGGTGGGGATCGGCATGGGGATCACCTGCGCTTGCGCGCGGCCTTCTCCTGTCCGGCGTGGTATCGGAACGTGCGCGTCGGCGAGAACTCGCCCAACTTGTGACCCACCATGGCTTCGGTCACGTACACGGGCACGTGCTTGCGCCCGTCGTGCACGGCCATGGTGTGACCCACCATGTCGGGCGTGATCGTCGAGCGACGCGACCACGTCTTGATCACTCGCTTGTCTCCGGCCTCGTTCATGCGCTCGACCTTGACCCGGAGGTGGTCGTCGACGAAAGGGCCCTTCTTCAGGCTGCGGGGCATCAGTTACCTCCGGTTGCCGCGCGAGCGGCGGCGACGGACGATCATGGCGTCAGACGCCTTCTTACGCTTGCGGGTGCGGCCTTCGGGCTTGCCCCACGGCGAAACCGGATGCCGGCCACCTGAGGTCTTGCCCTCGCCACCACCGAGCGGATGGTCGACCGGGTTCATGGCGACACCGCGGGTCTGTGGACGGATGCCCTTCCAGCGGGATCGACCGGCCTTACCGACCGAGACGAGTGACGCCTCGGGGTTGCCGACCTGTCCGACCGTGGCGCGACAGTCGATGGGTACGCGCCTCATCTCGCTGGAGGGCAGACGCAGCGTCGCGTAGTCACCCTCCTTGGCGATCAGCTGGATCTGTGTGCCGGCGCTGCGGCCCATCTTCGCGCCGGCGCCGGGCTTCATCTCGACGTTGTGGACGGTCGTTCCCACCGGGATGTAGCGCATCGGCAGGGCGTTGCCCGGACGGATCTCGGAACCCTGACCGCTGCGCAGCATGTCGCCGACGGATACACCGATGGGGTGGATGATGTAACGCTTCTCGCCGTCGAGGTAGTGCAGGAGGGCGATACGGGCGTTGCGGTTGGGGTCGTACTCGATGGCCGCGACCTTGGCCGGGATGCCGTCCTTGTCGCGACGGAAGTCGACCACGCGGTACTTCTGCTTGTGTCCACCACCCCGGTGCCGGGACGTGATGTGCCCGTGGGCGTTGCGGCCACCCGTCGACGGCTTGGGCCGGACGAGTGACTTCTCGGGTGTCGTCTTGGTGATCTCCGAGAAATCGGAGACCGACTGGAACCGACGGCCGGGGCTGGTCGGCTTGCGTTTGCGGAGGGGCATGACCTGTCCTACCTCAGCCCTGGAAGATCTCGATACGGTCGCCCTCGGCGAGGGCGACGATGGCACGCTTCTGGTCGGAGCGCTTGCCCCACTTACCGTTCTTGCGGTTCTTCTTGCGCTTGCCCTTGCGGTTGAGCGTGTTCACGTTGAGCACCCGAACGCCGAAGATCGACTCGACAGCGTGACGGATCTCGATCTTGTTGGCGTCGTGGGCGACGACGAACGTGTACACGTTGGTCTCGAGGAGCGCGTAGCTCTTCTCGGAGATCACCGGTCGCAAGATGATGTCGCGGGGGTCGCGGCTCATCGGGTCACTCCTTGCCCAGGTTCGGGGCCGAGGCCGACACTTCGACCGCTGCAGCGCCCAGATCGCCCCGCTTGGGATCACGGGACAAGCGGTCGGTCGCAGTGGCGAGTGCCGCCGAGGTGAAGACGATCCAGTCGTTGCACAGCACGTCGTAGGTGTTGAGCTCCTCGGGGAGGCACACGTCGACGCGGGAGAGGTTGCGGAGCGACTTCCAAGCTACGTCGTCGTCGCGTCCGAGCACGACGAGCACGCGACCGTTGGTCACGCCGAGCGCAGCGAGCATGGCCAGCGCGGCCTTGGTGCTCGGGGTCTCGAAGCCGAGCTCGTCGACGACGGCCAGCTTGCCTTCAGCGGCCCGGTCGGAGAGGGCCGAGCGCAGCGCGAGGGCCACCATCTTCTTGGGTGTTCGCTGCGAGTAATCGCGCGGCTTGGGTCCGTGGGCGACGCCACCCCCGGCCCAGTGCGGCGCCCTGGTCGAGCCCTGACGGGCCCGCCCGGTTCCCTTCTGACGCCACGGCTTGGCGCCGCCGCCAGACACCTCGCCACGGGTCTTGGTGCTGTGGGTCCCGGCCCTGATCCCGGCGAGCTGCGCCGTGACGACCTGGTGCATCACCGGGACGTTCGGGGTGATCCCGAAGACCCGGTCGTGCAGCGACACAGTTCCGGACGCGGCGCCGGTCTTGGTACGAACGTCGACATCGACCATCGTCATCGGCCTCCCTTGACGGCGGAGCGCACGAACACGAGGCTCCCGGCCGGCCCGGGGACCGAGCCCTTGATCAGCAGCAGGCCCCGCTCGGCGTCACCTTCGACGACCTCGAGGTTCAGGGTCGTCACCCGCTGGTGGCCGTGCTGGCCGGCCATGCGGGTGCCCTTGAACACCCGGGCAGGCGTGGCGCATGCGCCGATCGAGCCTGGTGCCCGGTGCTTCTTGTGGTTACCGTGGCTGGCGCCCTGGCCCTTGAAGTTGTGTCGGGCCATGCCGCCGGTGAAGCCCTTGCCCTTGGAGATGCCGGTCACGTCGACCGAGTCGCCGGCTGCGAAGAGACTGGCCTCGATGACCTGTCCCACGGCGAACTGACTCGAGTCGTCGACCCGCAGCTCGGCGAGGTGCTTCGCTGGCTCGACACCGGCTGCAGCGAAGTGCCCCAGAGCCGGTTTGATGAGCCGCTGGGCCTTGACCTCGCCGAAGGAGAGCTGGACGGCCGAGTAGCCGTCCTTCTCTGGGGTCTTGACCTGCACGACGCGACAGGGCCCGGCCTGGATGACCGTCACCGGCACGACACGGTTGTTGGCATCCCAGACCTGGGTCATGCCGAGCTTCTTACCGAGAATTCCCTTGCTTGCCATCGCCATCTCTCAGGTGGTCTCCACGGACCGGACGGTTGTCCGATCACTGGATCGGGGGGAGCGGGCTCTCCCGGATCGTGGACGCGTGCACTGCGCTCGTTCCAGCTCACCCCTGCACGTGTGTGCGTGGGAAGCCATGCGTGGAAGAACGCAGCGCGTCCTGTTGCCTTCCCGCACGAGGTCGGGCCTCGCTCGGGTGCCCGGCACCGTGGTGCTCGGGCGGGCGAGTTGCATGAGTCGTTGTGCCACACCTCACGGCGTGGAACCGGCAGCTTCGCATGCCTGGGCCGTCTTGGTCGAACTGGAGCCCGAAGGCTTCGCCCGAGCGAGTCGCCTCAGGCTTGCTGGATCTTGATCTCGATGTCGACGCCCGCCGGAAGGTCGAGGCGCTGCAACGAGTCGACGGTCTTGGGCGACGGGTCGAGGATGTCGAGCAGCCGCTTGTGGATCCGCATCTCGAAGTGCTCGCGTGAGTCCTTGTCCTTGTGCGGCGACCGGATCACGCAGTACCGGTGGATCTCTGTCGGCAGGGGCACGGGACCTCGAACCACCGCCTGGGTCCGCACCACGGTCTCCACGATCTTCTTCGTGGACTGGTCGATGATCTCGTGGTCGTACGCCTTCAGGCGGATCCGGATCTTCTGCTTGGCCGCTTCGGCCATGGTCGTCGCGCTCGCTCTCTGCTCGTTGGTCCGTGGATTACTTGAGGATCTTGATGACTCGCCCAGCGCCCACGGTACGACCACCCTCACGAATCGCGAACCGGAGACCATCCTCCATCGCGATCGGGTTGATCAACGTCACATTCAT
>VFJJ01000094.1 GCA_009886115.1 Actinomycetota bacterium | reverse complement strand
GCTCCTCCAGCTTCTCGCGGTACGCATCAGCGAACGGGCCCAACGGCCCCGTGATCACGACCCTGCTGACCCTGCTGGTCGACCATGCCATGCCTGCCTCCATCTCTCCGAACGAGGAAGAAGACGATGGCAGAGACGGCTCGCGTTATGCCGACATCAACAACCCGATCACCTTGTCCCGCAAAGGCTCGCACACCGACGTCGGCATAACGCGGACGTCGGCATGATCGTGATTGTCCCGATGTCGGGATAAGCACGACCTGAGACATACCTGTGCGGCGTTCCTCGTGGCCGAGGACGCTCGTCCGCTCGTCGTGAAGGAGCGCCGGGGGCACTCGTCGATCACCGTGACGATGGACCGCTACGGGCATCTCTTCCCCGAGCTCGACGAGGCCGTCACGAGCCGCCTCGACGAAGCCCTCGTGAATTCGCGCGCGGGCAAAACGCGGGCAAAACGGGATCAGGGCCCCGTTAGGCCTCTCGGAGCCTGACCAAAAGAGCCGCTGACCAGCCATAACTCAGAGCCGCGAGACGGATTTGAACCGACGACCTGCTGTTTACAAGACAGCTGCTCTGCCAGCTGAGCTATCGCGGCGGAGCCGTGATCGTACCCGGGAACCGGATGGGTCCCGTTGGTGTTTGTCGGCTGTGGAAGCCACTGTTCACCCGATGCCCCGGGCCGTGACGTTCGACGAGTTCTACCGCGGCGCTTTCGGGGAGGTGCTGCAGGCCGTGCGCTTCTCGGTCGACGATCGGGACCTGGCTGACGAGGCCGTCGACGAGGCGATGGTGCGGGCGTGCGAGCACTGGTCGGAAGTCTCGGCGATGGCCAACCCGGACGGGTGGGTGTACCGGGTGGCCATGAACTGGGCCCGCAACCGCCAGCGCCGGCTCGGCGTCGAGCGGCGCCGAGGACGGGCCGAGCGGGCCGGCGAGCAGTGGGCCAGCCACGAGCCGACGTTCGCCGATCCGGCGATCGCCCGGGCCCTGAAGACGCTGCCGCTCGACCAGCGGGCGGTGGTGGTGCTGCGGTTCCACCTCGACTGGTCGACCGAGCAGATCGCCGTGGCGCTCGACATCGCGCCCGGGACCGTGAAGAGCCGCCTGCACCGGGCGCTGCGACGCCTGGAGCACCTGTTGGAGGAGCGACCGTGAAGACACCGACCGATCTGGAGGACCGCCTCCGCGCGCACTACGCCGACCGCACGGCTCACGAACTGGTTCCCATGCCCGCCGCCGAGGGTCTGGGTGCGGTCAGGGGCAGTGCCCGATTCCCGATCCCGCGGGATCGCGGGTGGCTGCGCGGCCCGCGGCTCGCTCTCGTCGCGACTGCGACTTCCGTCGTTGTGATCGCGGCCACGATCGCCGTCCTGGTAGGAGGCGGTCCGGGCGGGCCCGAGATCGCCACGGTCGAACCGGCCGCCGTGCTGCCCGGTCCGTCGGGCCCCCCGGGATGGTCGCCCGTCGAGCCCGGGGCACCCGATCCGTTCGCGAACGTCGATTTCATCGGCCTAACGATGATGACGCAGTGGGGCGACCGGTTCGCCGTGCTGGGGATCGAACGGGACGGTGCCGGCGACGGGACGTCACGGGTGTGGGTCACCGACGACGGTGTGAGCTGGCGAGTCGGCCCGGTCGACCCTCCGGCTCGCTGTTACCAGGGAATTATTGCGCGTGGCGACCAGCTGATCGTGAGTTGCAAGGTCGAAGTCGATGACGGCGACGGGGGATCGAGAGTCGCAGTGGCATCGACCACCGATCTCGAACACTGGACCATGCACCCCGTCGGTGAGCCCGGCTCGATCTTCGAGTTCGGGCTCCTCGCCGTGGCCGACGACGGCACGGTGGCAACGGCAGTCCTCGAGACCGATGACCCGAACACCACCAAGGGAGCGACGATCACAGCCTGGTCGAGCCCGGATCTCGAGTCATGGGAACCGGTCGGGCAGGACGACCCCGACGGTGTTCTCGTCGACGGGTCCCCGACGGTCCTGCGATGGGTCGATGACCAGCTCGTGGTCGGCGGCATCGTGAACGAGTGGGGTGACGACGGATCGGCGACTCAGCGTCCAGCGGTGTGGGTCTGGTCGCCGGGATCGTCGTGGCGCCGCACGATCCTCGGTGTCGACCCCGGTGCGGTCCTCGACCTGTCGCCAGTCCCGAATGGCTACGTCGCAGTGGGCGACGCGCACGCTGCCGGCGCCCCGTCGATCGAACCTGCGGCTTGGCTCTCGCCCGATCTCGTCGTCTGGGAGCGCTTGACCATTCCCGGCGAACCCGAGGCGGCATCCGAGATGATGAGTGGGCTCTTCGAGCTCGTGCAACGACCCGACGGGACAATCGGCGCGATCGGTGGCCGGTTCACCGAAGAGGGCCTGGAGCCGCTGGCCTGGGAGTCGCCCGATGGCCGAACGTGGACGCTGTCCGACACGGCCGGTCCCAGGTTCGTGACGTCCTGGGGTGGACGCCCGGTCGGGTTCTCGGCGTTTCCCACCCGGTTCTGGGTGTGGAGCGCGGGCTGACCGACCCTGCGCCGGACCCTGCGCCCGACCCTGCGCCCGACCGTGGCACAGGAGCCCCGAGCAGCGCAGCTACCCTGAGCGGCTATTGACCGCCGAACGCTGAGAGGGACGTCACCAATGGCCGCCAGGGACAAGATCGCCGAACGGATGCAGCCGTACCTCGAGCCGGGCGAGCAGATCCGCCACGCCTTCGCTGCGCAGACCGGACCGAGCCCGTACTGGGCGTTCGTGACCTGGCTGGTCATGATCTTCGGGGCCAAGTATCGGCTGGTCGCGGTGACCGACCGGTCCGTCGTGGTGTGCCGGGCCTCGATGTTCAAGCCGTTCTCCCCCAAGGACCTGCTCGGGCGGCTGCCCAGGGAGCCGTTCAGCCCGGTCAGGGGGCTCTGGGGCAAGACGACGATCGGGCCCGAGACGATGTGGGTGCACAAGCGCTTCCACCGCGACGTCGACGCCGCCAACCACGACCTCGGCTCGATGCCGGCGTAAGCGCGCCGATCCGCACTTGGTCAGCTTCGACGCCGCCCGATCTCGAAGCAGGCGAGCGCGGCTGCCGCCGACACGTTCAGCGATTCGAGACGGCCGGCCATGGGGATGCGCACCAGCACGTCGCAGCGCTCGATGACCAGACGGGACAGGCCCGTGCCCTCGGCGCCGAGCACGAGCATGATGCGCTGACCGGCCGGGGTGACGTTGAAGACGTCGACCGTACCGGCGCTGTCGAGGCCGACGATCCACATGCCGGCCTTGCGGGCCTTGTCGAGGACGGCAGCCACGCCGGGGATCAGGCCGATGGGCACGTACTCGACGGCCCCCGCCGAGGCCTTGGCCACGGCGGGGGTCACGTGCACGGCACGGTGCTTGGGCAACAGCACGCCGGTGACGCCGGCACCGTCGGCCGACCGCAGAATCGCTCCCAGATTCTGCGGATCGGTGACACCGTCGAGCGCCAGCAGGAACGACGTCTCGGCGTTGATCAGGTCGTCGACATCGGCCATCGGGAGCGCCTCGGCGCGCAGCACGACGCCCTGGTGCACCTCGGTGCGAGCGAGTCGTTCGAGCCGGTCCCTGGGGACCACCCGCACCGAGATGTTGGCGTCCTCGGCCAGGCGGAGGATCTCGGTGAGCGCAGGCGTGGGCTCCAGGCTGGTCGCGACGTACAGCTCCTTGAGCTTGCGGCGCCTCGAGCGCAGGGCTTCGCGTACCGCTTGGCGGCCCTCGATCTGATCGCCGCCGATCGAGGGCGGACCGACCGAACGCGGTCGACGCGATGCGACCTCGTCACCTCGTGCCGCGCCCCCGGCTGAACGGCCCGAACCGGTTCGCCCTCCTGCGTCGCCGGCCGCCGAACGCGACGTGCCGGTGCGTCCGGCCGCCGATCGACCGCCACTGCCGCCACTGCCGCCACCGCCGCCACCGCCGCCACCGCCGGCCGCGCCGCCTGAACGACCGCTGCCGCTGCGACTGCTGCCGGGAGGACCCCAGGAACGTGACTCACCGGTCGCGAAGCGACCGTCGCCGAAGCCGCCGCCACGACCTCGACCCGGGGGGGATCCGCCGGCTCCGCTGCGCCGACCGCTCGTGCCGCCCGCACCGCCGCTTCCACCGGCGCCACCGCTGCTGTCGCCGCCCCCCGAACGGCCGCCCGAACGGCCGCCCGAGCCGCCCGAGCCGCCTGAGCGGCCGCCCGAGCCGCCGGCCCGTCCACCGCCCGAACGTCCGCCCGACGAGCCGCCGCCGCCGCGTCCCCCACCCGTTGCTCCGCCCCTGATCATCGGAACCAGATCGTGCCGGTGGGGGTGTCCTCGATGCGAACGCCGAGCGATGCCAGTTGCTCGCGAATGGCGTCGGACGCTTCGAAGTCGCGTCGGGCCCGAGCAGCGTCGCGATCGGCCACGAGCTCATCGATGGTCGCCTCGATCGCCGGGTCGACCTCCGTCACCTCGACCGCCGACCGGGAGATCGAAAGGCCGCGTCCGGCGATCGGCACACCGCGTGACGCCGTGGCGCCTGTCCCGTCGTCGAGCACGAGCCCGAGCGCGCCCGTCATTTCCTCGACGGCGGCTACCAGTGCCGCCGCCGCGACCAGATCGCCGACATCGATGGCCGCGTTGGCCCGGGAGATCGCTCCGGCGATCACCGCGAAAGCCTGGGGGGTGTTGAAGTCGGCATCCATGGCCTCTCGGAACGCGTCGATGACGGGCTGCTCGGTGTCCGCTCGGGCGTGGTCGCCAGACGATCCTTCCGCCTGGACGGGAGAACGCGCGCCGGCACCCGGCCTCACTCCAGCTGCCCGAGCCTTGCGAGCGTGGGCATCCATGCTCTCGAGCGTGCGATCGGCAGCCGAGGTTTCCGACGGGCCGAGCATCATCGCCGAGCGGTAGTGCGATTGGAGCACGGCGATCCGCAATGCCCGGGGATCGTGACGGTCGAGCACGTCGAGGAGCGTCGTGAAGTTGCCGAGCGACTTCGACATCTTCTCGCCGCCGCCCTCGCCGCCCACGGTGACCATCCCGCTGTGGGCCCAGTGTCGGGCGAATCGCCGGTCGGCCCCGAGCGCCTGGGCCCGCTCGTTCTCGTGGTGCGGGAACACGAGATCGTTGCCGCCGCCGTGCAGGTCGAAACCGTCGTCGAGCAGGTCCAGCGACATCACCGAGCACTCGATGTGCCAGCCCGGCCGGCCAGGGCCCCACGGCGACGGCCAGGTCGGCTCGCCCGGCTTGCCGGCCTTCCACAGCGTGAAATCGAGCGGGCTGCGCTTGCGCTCGTCGACCTCGACCCGGGCTCCTGCCGACTCGAGCAGCTCCTCGACCGACCGGTGCACCAACGCCCCGTAGTCGGGGATGCTGTCGACCGCGAAGTACACGCCGCCGTTTTCGCCTTCGATCACGTAGGCCCGGCCCCGGCGGACGAGATCGGTGATGAACCGCACCATCCGGTCGACGTACTCGGTGGCGTGCGGCACCTGGTCGGGCCGGGCGATCCCCAACCGGTCCATGGCGTCGAAGTAGACGCTCTCCCAGTGCTGCGACACTTCAGCCTCGGTCGAACCGGTCTCGGCGGCCCGACGGATGATCTTGTCCTCGACGTCGGTGACGTTCGAGACGTAGGTGACCTCGTAGCCGCGCCACGTCAGGTAGCGGCGGATCACGTCCCAGCACAGGGCCATCCGCCCGTGCCCGAGATGGGGGGCGTCGTAGACGGTCGGCCCGCAGACGTACATCGCGACCTTGCCCGGCTCCCGGGTGACGAGCTCGACCTCGCGGCCGATGAGGGTGTCGAACAGGCGGACCATGGCCGGCCAGGCTACCGGTCGATCGAGTCGTGACCCGGGCCGTATCGCGGTCGTGGTGCTCACAGGGGCTCGTGGGCGTGGTCGCCGGTATGGTCGTCGGTGTGGCCGTCGGTGACCGCTGGACGGGCGTCGCGCTCGAGGAGGGCCGTCGCCCAGACGGCAATGCCCTCGCTCCGGCCCACCGGGCCCAGCCCCTCGCCTCGCTTGGGAGCGATGTTCACCCCCGAGGTGTGCAGCGCGGCGGCCAACCGCTCGGTCATGGCCCGAAGGTGCGGGGCCAGCTGCGGCCGCTCGGCGTTGACCACGACCGAGACGTTCCCGACGCACCAGCCCTCGGCCTCGATCAGGGCGACGACCTCGGCCAGCAGATCCATGGAATCGGCTCCGCGATGGCGCTCGTCCGATGCCGGGAACAGGGTGCCGATGTCGCCGAGGCCCGCTGCGGCGAGCACGGCGTCGGCGACGGCGTGCGCGACGGCATCGGCGTCTGAGTGGCCCAGCAAGCCCGGAGCGCCGTCGACGACGACACCGCCGAGGATCAGGCGACGGCCGTTGGTCGCGCTCTCGCCGAATGGATGGATGTCGTAGCCCAGCCCCACCCGGTGCTCAGTCATCGCCTCGCCGATCGAGAACCCCGAGGGGGCGTGGACCACGCCGGGCTCGGTCGGGCCGAGCAGACGCGCGCCGTTGATTGCTCCCCGGGGGCCGAAGCCGTCATTCGTGGGCCAACAGGGCGGTGGCGATCTCGACGTCGTCGGCGACGGTGATCTTCAGGTTGCGGACCGAGCCGGGCACGACCACGACCCGTCCGCCGACCGCCTCGACGAGGGCGGCGTCGTCGGTCGCGTCGCCTCCCGACGTGTGGGCGCTACGCAGCACGCTGGCCCGGAACGCCTGGGGGGTCTGCACGGCGTAGAGGCCCGCCCGCTCGACGGTGTCGACGACGGCCCCAGCGGAATCGACCCGCTTGAGGGTGTCGGCCACCGGAATCCCGGGAACCGCGCCCTCGGCGCGGCCGTCACGAACGGCGGCCACGACCCGGGCGAAGATCCCGATGTCGGCGAGCGGACGGGCCGCGTCGTGCACCACGATGATGGCGGCGTCGGACGGGACCGCAGCCAGTCCACGGCGGGTCGAGTCGGCCCGGGTCGTTCCACCCTCGACAACGGTACCGACTGCGCTCCCGGTCCAGACGTGCCCCGGCGGGACGACGAGCACCACACCGTCGGAGCAGCCCGTGGCCAGCCCCACGGCCCGATCGACCAGGCGTGTGCCCGCCAGTCGGAGGAACTGCTTGGGCCCGCCGAAGCGATCGCCCGAGCCGGCGGCGACGACGATCGTCCAGACCGGCCCGTCCAACCCGCCGATGGCGGGAGGTGCGTTCACAGCTTCTTCTCGCCGCCTTCGACCGTGAGCGCGCCGTCGAGGCGACGCTCGGCCTCGGCCTCGTCGACCGCCAACGCGAACGTGAGCTCCGACACCAGGATCTGCCGCGCCCGGGCCAGCATCCGCTTCTCGCCGGCGGACAGACCCTTGTCCTTCTCGCGGATCGAGAGGTTCCGCACGACCTCGGCCACCTGGTAGATGTCGCCGCTCTTGAGCTTCTCGACGTGGTTCTTGAACCGACGCGACCAGTTGGTGGGCATGCGCGCCTCCTTCTTGCGGAGGACCGCGAACACCTCCTCGACCTCTTCGTCGTTGATGACCTCGCGCAACCCGATCTCCTCGGTGTTATCGGCCGGAACCATCAAGGTGAGGTCGCCATATGCGAGGCGCAGGATCAGGTAGTCGCGTGTCTCACCGAAGGCTTCGCGTGTTTCCCGCCGCTCGATGATGGCCGCTCCGTGATGCGGGTAGACGACCTTGTCACCGACGTCGAAGGGCATGAGGCTCCCAGGCAAGAGGTAGAGGGATCACCAGGATACGGGTCATCGGAGACCCTGCCAAAGCGAAGGCGCCGCGAACGACCTCGGCGGAGGCTCTCCACGCGCCCGATCGAGGGGATCGGCACCCCTCAGCCGGCGCTCGTCGAACCCGAGGCGAGGCGCCGCCATTCACCTAGGCTGCCCGTCCGTGCCCGAGTTTGAGGTGAGTTCCACGGCCCGCCAGCTGTTCCTCGCCACCGACCTCTTCGCGGCGTTGCCCGTCGACGTCGCGCTGTCGTTGGCCGATGGCGCCCGAGTCCGTCGACTCGGGCGGGGTGATGTGCTGTTTCGCGAAGGTGACGCGGCCGACTCCTTGTACGTCGTCTCGGAAGGCGAGATCGCCATAGCCAGCCGGGCCTACGACGGTCGCGAGTCGATCGTCGCCGTGCTCGGGCCCGGCACCCTCCTCGGCGAGCTGCCGCTGTTCGACGGCGAGGCCCGCTCGGCCGATGCCCGAGCCGTGTCGGCCGCCGAGGTGCTCGAGGTCGGATTCGGAGCGATGCGCGACGCCCTCGAGACCCATCCCGCAGCGATCTGGGCGGTCACGGCGTTGCTCGCCGCCCGGTTGCGTGCCGCCGACGAGGCCCTCGCCGACGCGGCCTTCCTGGACGTTCCCGGTCGCACCGCCAAGCGTCTGCTCGAGATCTCGGCCGGAGCCGACGATTTCGTGTCGCCGCTCACCCAGGAAGAGCTCGCCGGACGGGTCGGGGCCTCACGGGAGCGGGTCAACCGGGCGTTGGCCACCTTCACCCGTCTGGGGTGGATCGAGACGATCGAACGCGGGCACTACCGGCTGCTCAACCGGGTCGCGCTCGAGCGCCGGGCATCACGCTGACGAGCAGGTCGATCGGACGGGTTGACCCGGCGGCGACCGAGCGTGTCACCCGACCGCCGCGACGGCCGGCGACCGCCGCGACCGTGAAGCCGCCGCTCGGAAGCTGGTCGGTTCGGAACGGGTCTCTGATGGTCGGCGGCGCAGCGATGAACGTCAGGTGTATCGATCGAGGATCGAATTCTCGGCCAGACGGGAGAGGCCTTCCTTGATCGCCCGGGCCCGGGTCTCGCCGACGCCCTCGACAAGGACCAGGTCGTCGACCGATGCCCGCATGATCCGGCCCAAGCTGCCGAAATGCTCGACGACCCGATCGGCGACGACCGACGGGAGCCGGGGCACCTTGTTCAGCAGCCGGTAGCCCCGCGCCTGACTGAGCGAGTCGAGATCGGCGCCGCCGGGGAGGTTCAGCACCGACTGGACGACCCGGAGATCGAGCAGGTCTTCCGTGCTCAGCGCCGCGAGCGCGTCGACGACATCGCTCATGGTCCAGCCCGATGTGGTGACGGCGTAGTCGCGAGCCACGAGTCGTCGATCGTCGCCGACGCCCTGCATGAGCTCGTCGAGCTGGAGGTGGGCCAGCCGGCCGTCGGTGCCGAGCTCGACGATGTACCACTCGATCTCTTCCGCGATGCGCCGCACCATCTCGGTGAGGGCCAGCACCGACACGACGTCGCGGACGGTCACGAGATCCTCGACCTCGAGGGCCGAGAGCGCACCGTTGACCGAGTCGAGCCGGGCCCGATAGCGCTCGAGGGTCTGGAGGGCCTGGTCGGCCCGGGCCAGCAGCCTCGGGATGGGCTCGAGCGTGTGCCGCTCGTTGCGGCGGTACACCGAGACCACGGACATCTCCTCCGAGACGGAGATGACCGTGTTGCCGATCTGCCGGGCGACGCGCTCGGCGGTGCGATGGCGCGTGCCGGTCTCCTGCGTTGGGATGAACGGATCGGGCACCAGGTGGACGTTGGCCCGCGCCACCCGAGAGCAGTCGCCCGCCAGGATGATCGCGCCGTCCATCTTGGCCAGCTCCGAGAGCCGCTGAGGCGTGAACTCGGCATCGAGGAGGAAGCCCCCTGAGCACAACGCGAGCACCTCGGGCCCGTCTCCGACGATGATCAGCGCACCCATGCGGGCCTGGAGGATCCGATCGATGCCATCACGCAGTGTCGTGCCCGGCGCCACGATCCGCAGCGCTTCGAGCATCGCTTCAGAGGGTCGAGAGTGGGCCACGGCGATCCTCGAGGTGGAGCCGGTGACGGCAGGGAGTTGCCGGGCAGGCTAGTAGTTCGCGTCGACACGCCGTCTGGTGCCGTCGGCGTGCGGCAGGCCGGCGCTCACGGCCCGAGGACCTGGCGGATGGCCTGGGTGAGTGTGGTCACCCGCCGCAGACGGATGCCGCTGACGTCGGGCGTGCTCTCGGGGACGATCGCCTCGGTGAACCCCAGCCGGGCCGCCTCGGCCAGACGACGAGGCGTCTGCGCGGCCTGGCGGATCTCGCCCCCCAGGCCGACCTCTCCGACGGCGACCGAGTCGGGAGGTAGCGACACGTTGCGATGGGCGCTGACCAGGGCCAGGCACAGGGCCAGGTCGCCTCCGGGCTCGGCGAGCCGCACGCCGCCGGCCACGCTCGCGTACACGTCGACCGAGGCCAACGAGACGTCTGCCCGCCGGTCGAGCACCCCGAGCAGCATGGCGAGGCGCGCCGGGTCGACGCCGGTGGCGGCTCGTCGGGGCATCTGTGTGCGGTCGCGTCCGGTGAGGGCCTGCACTTCGACGAGGAGGGGACGGGCGCCTTCGAGCACCGCAGCCACCGCCGAGCCCGAGGTGCCCTGGCGCCGATCGGCGAGAAACAAGGCCGAGGGATCGGACAGGTCGCGCAGGCCCGAGCCGGTCATCTCGAACAACCCGAGCTCGGACGTTGGCCCGAACCGGTGCTTCACCGCCCGGAGCATGCGCAGAGCATGGTGGCGATCGCCCTCGAACGACAGGACCGTGTCGACGAGATGCTCGAGCGTTCGGGGCCCGGCCAGCGAACCCTCCTTGGTGACATGCCCCACCAGGATGACCGCGACCCCTTCCTGCTTGGCCAGTTGCACGAGACGATGGGTGCATTCGCGCACCTGCGAGACGGTGCCAGGAGCCGATTCGAACGCCGGGTCGTGGATGGTCTGCACCGAGTCGACGGCCACGACAGCAGGCCGCACCTGTCGGATCTGGGTGGCGATCGACGCCAACGAGGTCTCGGCCAGGAGCCACAGGTCGGCCGAGAGCACGCCCAGCCGCTCGGCACGGGCCCGCACCTGTTGGCGAGATTCCTCGGCGGTGACCACCATGGCCCGCTCGCCGGGCCTCTCGGCCACGAGACCAGCCAGGGCCTGCAGCACGAGCGTGCTCTTGCCGATGCCCGGCTCGCCGCCGAGCAGCGTCACCGACCCGGGCACGAGCCCGCCGCCGAGCACCCGATCGAGCTCGCCCACGCCCGACGGCATGGGCTCCTCGCCCTCACTCGAAACCTCGAGCATCGGAATGGCTGCCTGGACCGCCTCGGCTCGGCCCGATCCCGAGCCGTTCGAGGACGGGGAGTGCTCCTCGATGACGCTGCCCCACTCCCCACACTCCTGGCATCGCCCCAACCACTTGGGTGACTCGGCACCGCACAGCTGGCAGCGAAAGCAAACACGCGTTCGACTCATGCCCGTACCCTACCCGGGGGGTACGACAGGCTGCGGGGACCCTCACATGGGGTGCGAGCTCGCACGAGCTCGATCGCTGGAGCGGTTTGCGGGATGCACCGACCTGGTCGAACGAGCGCGCTGCCTGCCCGATCACCACCTCGCGCTCGTCGGTGGTTGGGAGCCACCCTCAAAGTGTGCATACTGCCTCGGCGAAGATCAATCTCGAACTCGACCGTTGGCTCCGAGAGCTCCCGAGCCGCCAGCCTGTGGCTGTCGTGCTCGGCGGCTCCGTCAACGCCCTGAGCTACGCCCGGAGCCTCGGTCGCCGGGGAGTCCCGGTCCTGATGCTCGACACGTCGAAGCGGGCCGCCACGGCCAGCCGCTACGTGCGGTCCCTGGTCGTCGCCGAGGCGGCAGCGGAGCCCGGAGTCTGGCTCGACGTGCTCGGGCAGATCGGCCGTTGCCTGCCCGTGCCCGGCGTCTTGTTCCCCACGACCGATGGTTACGTGGAGTTCGTGGCCCGCAACGCGACCGAGCTGTCGAGCTGGTTTCGGTTCCTCGTGCCGGCCGTTGAAGAGGTGACAGCCATCCTCGACAAGGCCCAGCAGTACGAGCGAGCGTCGGCTGCCGGCATTCGCATCCCCATCACCTGGCACCCGGCGTCGCTCGCCGAGGTCCAGGAAGTCGCGGGTGTGATGCCGTTCCCCTGCCTTCTCAAGCCGTTCTCGCAGATGGCCCGGGACACGATACGGGGGAAGGTGCTCGTCGCCTCGGACGCTGCCGAGCTCGAGTCGCTGTACCGCTCGCACTGCGCCGACCCGGCCGGCTTCGTGGTACAGGAGATCATCCCCGGCGACGACAGCGAGCTCTACGGGTATCTCGCCTTTTGGGATGCCGAGGGACGTGAGCACAGCTGGCTCACCAAGCACAAGGTCAGGCAGTTCCCCTCCGGCTGGTCTAGCCCGCTCGCCGATCGCGCTCGGAGCCGAGGGGATTCCGATCGTGAGGGGTCCTGGGGTGTGTCACCGCATCTCGCTGGAGCGAGCAAACTGTGCCGGTGATCATCGAACCCGGACTCGATCGCTGGTTTCGCGGCCTTCCCCACGACGGGCCCGTCCCGGCGGTGATCCTCAGCGGGTCGGTCAACGCGCTCAGCCATGCGCGGAGCCTCGGCCGGCGCGGGGTGCCGGTCCTGGTGATCGACGACAAGCGGCGGTCGGCCACCCGGAGCCGTTACGCGCGTGCCCTGATCATGCCGGAGGGGGTGACCGACCCCGAGGCCTGGCTCGACGCCCTTGACTCGATCGGTCGACGGCTCCCGGTGCCCGGCCTGTTGATCCCAACGGGTGACAGGGACGTCGATCTCGTCGCCCGGAATGCACAGGCCCTTGCCCGTCGGTTCCGGTTCCTCGTGCCCGAGCCGGAAGACGCGGCGGCCATCCTCGACAAGACCGCGCAGTACCGCAGAGCTGCCCTGGCCGGGATCCGTGTCCCCCGCTCCTGCGGAGCCATCACGCTGGACGAGCTGCGGGCGGCCGCCCGGGAGGTCGGGTTCCCGTGCCTGCTCAAGCCGTCGTCGCCCGCGGGGCGCAAGCTCATGGCCGCCAAAGCGATCGTCGCTGAGAACCTCGGCGAGTTGGAGGCGGCGTACCGGGCCCAGGTGGCCGATCCCGGGGGCTTCGTCGTACAGGAGATCATCCCCGGCGACGACAGCGAGCTCTACGGGTATCTCGCCTTCTGGGATGCCCACGGGCGTGAGCACAGTTGCCTCACCAAGCACAAGGTCAGGCAGTTCCCGACGGGCTTCGGCACCGGCTCCACGCAGGAGACCGTGGTCGCGCCCGAGGTTGCCGATCTGTCGCGGCAGCTCCTCTCGGCGTTCTCCTACCGGGGGATCGTCGGCGTGGAATGGAAGCGCGACGCCCGCGACGGCTCCTGGTGCCTCATCGAGATCAATGCGCGCAGCGGCACGTGCAATCAGCTCGCGATCAGCGCGGGTGTCGACCTGCCGTGGATCGCCTACCAGGAGATCCTCGGACAGCCGATCAGCCGCACGGTGTCGACGAGCTCGGGGCTCACCTGGGTCAACGAGGAGCTCGAGGTGCTCGCGCTGGCCGAGCTCCGCCGCGACGGCGCCGTGACGATGGCGGAGTGGCTGCGTTCGGTGATGGGAGCGCGCTCGTGGGCGATGTGGTCGTGGCGTGATCCGCTGCCGTTCCTGATGCGTTCACCGGCGTTGGCTCGCGGGCTGTACCGGGCCTTTCGGGCGACGCCGGCGAGGTCGGAGAGGACGGTTCAGCCTCGCCGGGGATCGGGCTCGGAGCCGAAGGGATCCCAGTCGGGAGGGGGCGGCGGCAGGTCGACGGGCCGGGCCTCGGCGATGTGAACGACGACCTCCGGAGCGATGCCCGGAACGACGCCCGCTGACCCCGGCGACCCCGGTGGCCGACCCGATCCGTCGCCGTCGGGAGCCGACCAGTCGTCGAGCCAGTCGTCGGGAGCATCGAGGAGAGCCCCTCGACCTCGCCCCGTCGGGAACCCGTCCCGCCAGGCGCGCCGTCTCCGCCCCATCGCACTGCCGACCGCGACGACAGCGACGAGCACGGCCAGACCGGCGAGCACCGCCGCGGCCGCGATCTTGCCGATCTGGCCCGAACGAACCGTCGACGACGAGAGCTCGGCAGCCACGACCTGTCCCGGTTGCGCGTTCCACGTTCTGCTCGCGCCGCCGGGGAGCTCGACCGACAGGCTGATCCCGACCGATGCAGGGATCGCTGCCGCCGTGGCTCTCAGGGCAGCCACGTCGGCGCCGTTCGCCTCCAGGAGGGTCACGAGTCCGGGGTCGTCGAGGGCGGCGAGACCCTGCGTGAGGTCGAGCGACGCGCTGAAGTCGTAGTGCTCTCGGAAGGTCGTTCTCGAGCGGCCGAACGACGGATCGCCGTAGACGCCGGCGACGCCGGTGATCTCGGCGAGCACCGCCGACAGCTGGGCGTCGTCGAGAAAGGACTTCGAGGCCGTCATCGTGATCCCGCTCCCGCCTTCTGCTGCGGGGACGGGCGACGCGACCTCCCAGCCGGCAGCGACGAGGTCGGCCGTACGGAGCTTGTCGACACCGCCCAGGGCCGAGACGGCGTCGGCGTCCATCGCCACCACGACCGTGACCGTGCCCGAACCGTCCGGTCGGAGCGACACCTCGGTGCTCATGTCGACCCGGCATCCTGCGCACACCACGGCGACGACGAGCGCGACGAGCAAGATTCGGAGGCGGAGGATCACCGTTGCGGACGCTACCAGCACACGGTGACGCATCGAGGGCGCCCGGCGGGGGCGCCCTCGATGCAGTTCGTCTCGATGTCCGGGCCCCGGTGGGACCCGTGAACGGCGGTCAGCTCTTGGCCAGCTCCACCGCGGGCGGCTCGGTGGCCCGGGCCTCACCCCGGAAGGTGAGCGCTCCGTCGACGGTGTCGACCATCACGGTGTCGCCAGCGCGGAACTCCTTCCAGAGGATCCGCTCCGACAGCGGGTCTTCGAGCAGGCGCTGGATGGCCCGGCGCAACGGCCGGGCGCCCAACGTCGGGTCGTAGCCCTTGTCAGCGAGGTGCAGCTTGGACTCGGTCGTGAGCTCGAGGCCGAGGCCCTGGCTCTCGAGCTGGGACGTCACCCGCTTCAACATGAGGTCGACGATCTGGATGACCTCGTCCTTGGCCAGCTCGTGGAAGACGATGACCTCGTCGATGCGGTTCAGGAACTCGGGGCGGAAGTGGCGCTTCAGCTCCTCGTTGACCTTTTCCTTCATCCGCTCGTAGGTGACCGCTTCGTCGACCTTGCGGAACCCGACGACCGCCTTGCGGAGGTCGGCCGTCCCCAGGTTCGAGGTCATGATGATCACGGTGTTCTTGAAGTCGACCGTGCGGCCCTGGGCGTCGGTGAGGCGCCCGTCCTCGAGGATCTGGAGCAGGGTGTTGAAGACGTCGGGATGGGCCTTCTCGATCTCGTCGAAGAGGACCACCGAGAACGGCTTGCGGCGCACGGCCTCGGTGAGCTGACCGCCCTCGTCGTAGCCCACGTAACCGGGAGGCGAGCCGACGAGACGCGACACCGTGTGCTTCTCCATGTACTCGGACATGTCGAGCTGGATCAGCGACTGCTCGTCGCCGAAGAGGAACTCGGCCAGGGTCTTGGCCAGCTCGGTCTTGCCGACACCCGATGGGCCCAGGAAGATGAACGAGCCGGACGGGCGCTTGGGGTCCTTGAGTCCGGCGCGGGTACGACGGATGGCCTGGGAGACCGAACGGATCGCGCCCTCCTGGCCGATGACCCGGTGGTGCAGCTCGTCCTCCATGCGCAGGAGCTTGGCCGTCTCCTCCTCGGTGAGCTTGAAGACGGGGATGCCCGTCCACATGGCCAGCACCTCGGCGATCGACTCTTCGTCGACCTCGTCGAAGAGGTCGACGCCCTCGGCCTTCCACTCTGTCTCCTTCGCCGACTTCTGGGTGAGGAGCTCCTTCTCCTTGTCGCGGAGCTTGGCGGCCTTCTCGAACTGCTGACCCTCGATCGCCTGCTCCTTCTCGACGCGGACCTTCGAGATCTCTTCCTCGAGCTCGCGGTAGTCGGGCGGGGTCTGCATGCGGCGGATGCGTAGACGGGAGCCGGCCTCGTCGATCAGGTCGATGGCCTTGTCGGGGAGGTGACGATCGGAGATGTACCGGTCGGCCAGGTTCGCCGCCGCCACGAGGGCCTGATCGGTGATCGTGACCCTGTGGTGGGCCTCGTACCGGTCGCGCAGACCCTTGAGGATCTCGATGGTGTGCGCCACCGACGGCTCCTCGACCTTGATCGGCTGGAACCGGCGTTCGAGCGCAGCGTCCTTCTCGAGGTGCTTGCGGTACTCGTCGAGCGTGGTGGCGCCGATGGTCTGGAGCTCGCCGCGGGCCAGCATCGGCTTGAGGATCGACGCCGCGTCGATCGCGCCTTCGGCGGCACCGGCTCCGACGAGCGTGTGCAGCTCGTCGATGAACAGCACGATGTCGCCGCGAGTGCGGATCTCCTTGAGCACCTTCTTCAGACGCTCCTCGAAATCGCCGCGATAGCGCGAGCCGGCCACGAGGGCCCCGAGGTCGAGCGTGTAGAGCTGCTTGCCCTTGAGCGTGTCGGGCACGTCGCCGGAGACGATCTTCTGCGAGAGACCCTCGACGATGGCCGTCTTGCCCACGCCGGGCTCGCCGATCAGGACGGGGTTGTTCTTGGTCCGGCGGGACAGGACCTGCATGACCCGCTCGATCTCCTTCTCGCGCCCGATGACCGGGTCGAGCTTCTTCTCGCGGGCGAGCTGGGTGAGGTTGCGGCCGAACTGGTCGAGCACGAGCGAGCCGGACGGGCCACTCTCGGAAGACTGGGCCGCACCACCACCGGTGACAGCAGTACCGGCTCCGGCCTCTTTCGAGCCCTGATAGCCCGACAACAGCTGGATCACCTGCTGGCGGACACGTGAGAGGTCGGCCCCGAGCTTTTGCAGCACCTGCGCGGCGACGCCTTCGCCCTCACGGATCAGCCCGAGGAGGATGTGCTCGGTGCCGATGTAGTTGTGGCCGAGCTGCAAGGCTTCGCGCAGCGACAGCTCGAGGACCTTCTTGGCGCGCGGCGTGAAGGGGATGTGGCCCGACGGGCTCGAGCCGCCCTGACCGATGATCTCCTCGACCTGGGCTCTGACGGCCTCCAGCGAGATCCCGAGAGACTCGAGGGCCTTGGCCGCGACTCCCTCGCCCTCGTGGATGAGGCCGAGCAGGATGTGCTCGGTGCCGATGTAGTTGTGGTTGAGCAGGCGCGCTTCTTCCTGCGCGAGCACCACAACTCGCCTGGCTCGGTCGGTGAATCTCTCGAACACGGCATCCTCCCAGGCGCCCGATGGTGACCTCCACCGCTGCACGGTGGCATGGCCGTAGCCGGACGCACGTGGCCTGCATTCTATCGGTCGGTTGAGACGACAACGCCGTTACGGGTCCCGAGATTCCCCGGGCTTGTGGTCGGGCGAGTGCCGTAGGGCACTTCGACGCTGCGGTGACTCCGGCTCTCTATCGGTCATCGAATCGATCGAGTGGAGTACAAGACGCTGGCACGATGATCGACCGCGTCCACTTCGACCACGGAGAGTGGTCAACTTTGAGATGAGACCGGCTCCGGCCTAGCCTGGAGTGGTGGTCGACTCCCTTGCGCCGCTCGGTTTCACCGCTCTCCGAGACGACCTGTCCCGTCTCGAAGCTGCGCTGAAATCGTCGGTCGAGGTCTCCGACCCGTTCTTGACCGATGTGGCGACGCACCTCATCGCCGCGGGTGGCAAGCGGCTCCGGCCGGTCCTGGTGCTGTGCGCCGGGTACTGCCTGCACGGGCCCGACCAACCGGTCGACGAACCCGTGATCATCGGCGGCATCGCCGTCGAGCTCGTGCATCTGGGATCGCTCTACCACGACGACGTCATCGACGAGGCTCTCACCCGTCGGGGCGTCGAGACCGTCAACACCCGCTGGTCGAACACGGTGGCCATCCTCGCGGGCGACTTCCTCCTGGCCAAGGCCTCGGAGCTCGCAGCCTCGCTCGGCGTCGAGGTCGCCGGGCTCCTGGCGGCCACGATCGGCGAGCTCTGCAAGGGCCAGGTGCTCGAGCTGCGGCACACCTTCGATATCGACCGCGACGAGGACGCCTACTTCGGGGCCATCGTCGGGAAGACGGCGTCCCTGATCTCGGCCGCCTGCCGGATCGGCGCCATCGTCGCCGGCCTCGACCGGACGGCCGTCGAGAGCTTGAGCACCTACGGCCATCACCTGGGCATCGTCTTCCAGCTCGTCGACGACGTGCTCGATCTCACTGCCGATACGGCGACGCTCGGCAAGCCGGCCGGTCACGACATCGCCGAGGGCGTCTACACGCTCCCGGTGATCCGCGCGCTGCGGGCCACGGGTGCCGGTGCTGCCGGGGCCGAGGAGCTCCGGAGCCTGCTGGGTGGCCCCATCGAGCCCGACGCCTTGACCCGGGCCCGGGAGATCGTCGTGGCCTCCGGCTGCATCGAGGAGACGATGAGCCTGGCGATCGATCACCTCGACCGGGCGGAGGCCGCGCTGACGGCGTGTCCGGCACTCGATCGGCGCGTGGTCGAGGGCCTCGAGCGCTACTCGCGCTCGCTCCTCCAACGCGATCGCTGAGCGCACGCCTCGCGGTCCGTCGGCTTCGGCCGTCGCTCCGGCAGCCGATCAGGTGGGCGTGGATTTCGGGCCCTGCTGAACGATCTACCGTTGTGCTGTGCTCGGAATCGTCCTCGGTCTCGCTTCGCTCGCTCTGATGATCGGCGGGTTCTTCGCGCTGCGCCGCATGAGACTCATCGAGGACGTCCCCACCTGCACGGTCTCGGGCGTGTTCATGGGCACCAACGAGGTTGCCGGGACGGTCGACGCGACGCATCCGCTGGTCGCACCCCTCTCGGGCTCGCCCTGTGTCTGGTTCCGGCACGAGATCGCCGAGGAGTGGCGGCGGGTCCAGAGCCGGGTCGTCAGCGGCAAGCAGCAGACCCAGGTCGAGACGGGTTGGAGGACCCTCGAGGAGAGCCAGGAGGCCTTGCCTGAGTTCTGGCTCCTCGACGCGACGGGGCGAATGAGGGTCGACCCCGAAGGCGCGAGCATCACCGCGACCTCGACCATCGACGAGACCTGCACCTACGGCGAGCCCCTGTACGACCGTGGGCCGGTGGGTTCGATCCCGAACTCGACCAACAGGAGGCGCTTCACCGAGGAAGCGCTGGTGGTGGGCTCCCCGGTCTTCGTTCTCGGCCCGGTTCGGCTACCCGACGAGGGCCCGGCGATCCCCGAGATCGCCGATGGTGACGGGCCGTTCCTCATCTCGGTCCGGAGCGAGCACCAGATCACGGCGAGGTACCGCTGGGGTGCACGGGCTGCGCTGGCGGCCGCCGTGGTGTTGGCCTTCCTCGCTCCGATCACCGTGGCTGATCCCTCGGCCGGCGAGTCGCGTCTCGACGCGGCGGGGGCCCGGCCCTTCCTGCTCGCCGTGGCCGCCGGGGCGCTGATCTCCGGGTTCTGGCTGGTGATCGTCTGGAACGGGCTCGTCGCGCTCCGCAATCGGACCCAGAGGGCCTGGAGCCTGATCGACATCCAGCTGCGCCGTCGCCACGACCTGATCCCGCAACTCGTGGCCGTCGTCGACGCCCACGCCGCGCACGAGCGATCGACCCATGAGGCGCTGGTTGGCATCCGAGCATCGATGTCGTGGACCGCGGCCGAGGATGCGACGAGCGCTGCGCTCGAGCAGACGCGCGCCATCGCCCAGACCTGCGTCCTGGCCGAGGCCTACCCCGACCTCCAGGCGAGCGAGCCGTTCTCGAACCTGCGAGCCGCGATCGTTGGCACCGAGGACCGCATCGCCCTGGCCCGCACGTTCTACAACGACTCCGTCACCGCGATGCGCCACCGGAGCACGACGTTCCCCGGGGTGGTCGTGGCCCGGCTCGGTCGATTCGACAGCGACCAGCTCTTCGCGGCAGAGGGTCTGGAACGGAGCGTGCCGGTCACGACCGGCTGACGACCGACTCCCGGCGGCTCAGCCCACTTCGGGGCGCAGGTGCGGGAACAGCACGACCTCACGGATCGAGTGCACGCCAGCGAGCAGCATGGCGACCCGGTCGATGCCGATGCCCAGCCCGCCACAGGGCGGGAGGCCGTACTCGAGCGCCCGGACGTAGTCGTGGTCGATCTCGTTGGCCTCGTCATCGCCTGCTGCCTTGAGGGCCGCCTGCGCCTCGAAGCGGCCGAGCTGATCGACGGGGTCGTTGAGCTCGGTGAAGGCGTTGGCGATCTCGCGGCCGTTGATGATCAGCTCGAAGCGCTCGGTGAGGAGCGGGTCGTCGCGGTGTCGGCGAGCGAGAGGTGACACCTCGGTGGGGTAGTCGCACACGAACGTGGGCTCCATGAGCGTGTGCTCGACGGTCTTCTCGTAGATCTCGAGGATCAGCTTGCCGGAGCCGAAATAGGCCTCGTAGGGCACGCCGAGGTCGTCGCAGTGGCGACGGAGCTGCTCGACAGGCATCGACGGGTGCAGGTCGAGCCCGGTGCGTTCCGCCACGAGCTCGCGCAGCGTCGCCCGACGCCACGGCGGGGTGAGGTCGATGGTGCGACGGTCGTCGGATCCGTGAGATCGGTCGGGCTCGTTCGCGGGGGTCTCGCCGCCGTGCTCGTTCGGCTCACCGAGTGATGCCGGCGGCCGGTCGGGGTGCGGCACGATCGTCGACCCGGTGGCTGCGATGGCCGCGCCGGTGATCAGCTCCTCGGTGAGGTCCATCATGTCGCGGTAGTCGGCCAGGGCCTCGTAGCACTCGAGCATCGTGAACTCGGGGTTGTGGCGCGTGCTGATCCCCTCGTTGCGGAACACGCGGCCGATCTCGAAGACCCGTTCGAAGCCGCCCACCAGCAGCCGCTTGAGGTGCAGCTCGAGCGCGATGCGCAGGTACAGGGTCATGTCGAGCGCGTGGTGGTGGGTGACGAACGGACGGGCCGTCGCCCCGCCGGCCACGGTCTGCAGCACGGGCGTCTCGACCTCCAGGTATCCCCGGGCCTGCATCAGCCGGCGCATCTCGGCGATGGCGCGAAAGCGCACCTCGAAAACCCGGCGCGCCTCGTCATTGACCATGAGGTCGACGTAGCGCTGACGAAAGCGGGTGTCGATGTCGGACAGGCCATGCCACTTGTCGGGCAAGGGGCGCAGTGCCTTCGCCAGGAGCAGGGCCGAGACCGCCCTCACCGAGAGCTCTCCCTTGCGGGTGCTCATCACGTCGCCAACGACTCCGACCCAGTCGCCCAGATCGAGATCGGCGAAGGCGGCGAAGGCGTCGTCTCCGATGACGGCCTTCGACACGAAGAGCTGCACGGTGCCCGATCCGTCGCGCACCGTGGCGAAGATGAGCTTCCCCTGGTTGCGTACGAGCATCAGGCGGCCGGCGACGCTCACGCGGTCGTCTGTCTCCGAACCCGCCTCGAGGCCGATGTAGCGCTCGGCCAGCTCGGCGCAGGTGACGGTGCGCTTGAACCCCACGGGATACGGGTCGACGGCCGAGGCGCGCAGCCCGTCCACCTTGGACAGGCGAGCCGCCCGCACCTCGGCAGCCTGGCCGTCGAGCACCTCGATCATCCCGGGGTGCGAGACGGTGGCGGCGGGTTCGGCCGCGTTCGAGGTACCGGGGTCGTCGGCGCCCGTCATCGGTTGCGGTTCCACACGATGCGCAGCCCCTGGAGCGTGAGCCAGGGCTCGTGATGCTGGATGGTCCGGGAGATGGGCGTCAGGAGGTAGCCGAGGCCGCCGGTGGCGACGACGGTCGACTCGCCGAGCTGCTCGGTGAACAGGTCGACGAGGTGGTCGACAGCGCCGGTGAAGCCGTGGACGGCACCGCTCTGGATGGCCTCGACGGTCGACTTGCCGATCACGTTGCGGGGCGCGACGAGCTCGACCTTGCGGAGTGCCGCAGCCCGTTCGACCAAGGCGTCCATGGAGATCTGGATCCCGGGAGCGATCGCCCCGCCCAGGTACTCACCCTTGGCCGACACGGCGTCGACGGTCGTGGCCGTGCCGAAGTCGACCGCGATGCACGGGCCGCCGTAGAGCTCGTAGGCCGCGACGGCGTTGGCGATGCGGTCGGCGCCGACCTCCTTGGGGTTGTCGATGAGGATGGGCATCCCGGTGCGCACCCCCGGCTCGAGCACCAGGGCCTCGAAGCCGAAGTACCGCCTCGTCATGTGGCGCAAGGCTGCGGTGACGACGGGGACACCCGACGAGATCGCGACCCCGCCGAGACGTTCCTCGACTTCGAAGCCGTGGAAACCGAGGAACTGGTGGATCATCAGGGCCAGCTCGTCGTGCGTCCGCTCGTGGACCGTGCTGATGCGCCAGTGGTCGACGAGATCGGAGCCCTCGAACAGGCCGACGACCGTCTGCGTGTTGCCGACGTCGATGCACAACAGCAAGGAGCCGTCCGGTCGTTGCGCAGCAGTCGGTTCAGGCAAGGTCGAGTCCGATGTCGAGGGTCGGAGCGGAGTGGGTGAGGGCCCCCACCGACACGAAGGAGGCGCCGGCGCGTGCGTAGTCGGCGACCGTGGCCAGGTTGATCAGACCCGAGACATCGACCATCGCAGTACCCGCGAGGAGGACGACGGCCTCGGCCACCTGGGTCGGCGACATGTTGTCGCACATCACGATGTCGGCGCCCGCGTCTTTCGCTTGGGCCACCTGGTCGAGCGTGTCGCACTCGATCTCGACTGCACGTCCCGGCCATGCGGCCCGGCTCCGGGCCACCGCGTCGGCGATCGACACGCCTCGGAGATGGTTGTCCTTCACGAGGATCGCATCGGAGAGGCTCTCGCGATGGTTGCGCCCGCCCCCGGCTCTGACGGCGGCCTTCTGGAGCGCCCGAAGGCCGGGAATGGTCTTGCGGGTGTCGAGCAGGACGGTGCGGGCTCCGGTGGCTGCGATGGAGGCCACGAACTGTGCGGTCATCGTGGCGATCCCCGAGAGGTGGCACAGGAAGTTCAGGGCCGTCCGTTCCCCGGTGAGCACGGCGGCCATGGGCCCTTCGACGTGGCCGAGAATCGCGCCGGCGTCGAACGCAGCACCGTCGCGACGCTGCCAATGGACGCGCACTCTCGGATCGATCTGGGCGAAGGCCTCAGAGGCGCAGCTCGTTCCCGCGAGGATGCCGGCGGTTCGGGCTGCGAAGACGCCGGTCCCCGTGAGCTCGACCGGGATCAAGGCCTGAACGGTGATGTCGCCGAGGTGTCCGAGATCTTCGCTGAGCGCCCGGGCCACGGCGTCGCGCACGGCTCCCGCCGGGGGATCGCACGGGAGGTGGGCTCCCGCTCGAGCGACGGGGCTGCTCATCGGGTCGCGACGCGATCGCCGTCGGGCAGCGGTACGAAGCACATCACGTCGTCAGCGAGGTGCACGGAGCGGCCCAGCCACGCGTCGGACGGGCCGGGGAAGTCGGACCGGGTGTGGGCGCCTCGGGACTCCTCGCGTGCCTCGGCGGCCCGCACCAGCGCCCGAGCCACGTCGAGGAGGTCGTGGAGATCGGCAGCGTCGCGGCCGGTCCAGGTACCGCTGGGGTTCGAGGCGTCGATCCGGTCGAGGGCCCGGCTGGTCGTGGCGAGCCCCGCTGCGTCTCGTAGCACTCCGGCGCCGACGGTCATCTCGTGCTGCAGGGCGTCACGGGCCGCGGTGACGAACGTGCCCTGCGGGACGGGCCCGTTGGCCCCGCTCGCGTCTCGAGCGGTGCCCGTGCCCGGAGCCGTCGGTTCGCTGTCGATCGTGCCCCCGGACCCGTTGCGTGAGCCGTTCACGTTCTTGGGGACGTCGAGTCGAGCCCGCGATGTCGCGCATCCCCCTAGGGGGACGCCCCGCATCGCTCCGGTGGCGGTCGGCCCGTCGATGCCGGCGCCGATGGCCCGGGCCGATCGCACGCCGAAGACCAGCCCGTCGAGCAGTGAGTTCGACGCCAACCGGTTGGCTCCGTGCACGCCGCTCGCCGCCACCTCGCCGCACGCCCACAGCCCCGGCAGCGACGAGGCGCCGTTGAGGTCGGTGACGATCCCGCCGCAGAGGTAGTGCGCAGCGGGCGCCACCGGGAGCCAGTCGGTACGGGGGTCGAGCCCGACCCGCTGACACGAGCCCCAGATGGTGGGGAACCGGCTCGGGAAGTCGGCGATGGAGGTCGCGTCGAGCCAGAGGTGCGTGAGGCCCCGCTCGATGAGGCGCCGGGCGATGGCCCGGGCGACGACATCGCGCGGGGCCAGATCGCCGAGCGGGTGCTCGGTCGTCATGAACGCCACACCGTGCTCGTCGCGCAGGATCGCACCGTCGCCGCGGAGCGCCTCGGAGAGCAGGGGCCGCGGCATCACCGGCTGATGGAGCGCGGTCGGATGGAACTGGACGAACTCGAGATCGGCCACGGCCACACCGGCCCGGAGGGCCATGGCCACGCCGGTACCCGTCGACAACGTCGGGTTCGTCGTGACGCTGTAGAGCTGTCCTGCCCCGCCGCTGGCGACGACGATGTGTCGGGCGGCGACCTCGACGATCTGATCGTGCTCGTCGAAGCCCACCACGCCGATGCACCGGCCGCCGTCCACGAGGAGATCGACGGCTCGAAAGCCTTCGTGGACATCGACGGTCGACGCCTCGAGCGCGGCCACGAGCGCCCGCTCGATCTCCATGCCGGTGGCATCGCCGCCGGCATGGAGGACCCGGTGCAACGAATGGCCGCCCTCACGAGCGAGGCCGAGGAGCGTGCCGTCGGGTGCCCGGGCTCCCTTCTCGCCGTGGTGCGCCGGGTCGAAGACCGCACCCATCCCGATGAGCTCGAGCACCCGGGCCGGCCCTTCGGTGACGAGGGCGCGGACGGCATCGACGTCGCAGAGCCCGGCGCCGGCCATGAGCGTGTCGTCGAGGTGCAGTGCCGGGGAGTCGTCGTCGGTCAGCGCTGCGGCGACCCCGCCCTGCGCGTACCGGGTGGCCGTGTGGACGATCGCCGCCTTGGTGAGCACGGCGGTCCGGAGACCGAACGTCGAGGCCTCGATCGCGGCGGAGAGCCCGGCCACGCCCGAGCCGAGGACCAGCACGTCGATGGTGTTGCCCGGGGTGGTCGAGGCGGACATCAGGACGGGAATGCTACGAGCGCTGCGTGACCGAGACGCAGTCCAGCCCGTCGGACCGTCGGAACGGGCGTGCCGCGGCCGATCCGACGGCTCGACGTCTACGCCACGAGATCGGTGGCCACGCTCCCCGACGCCGAGATCTCGAAGGTGCAGTTGTCGATCAGGCGGGGACGCCCGACCTTGGCCGCGATCGCCACAAGCATCAGCCGCCCGGCCTCGATGGTGTTCACGGCCCGCAGGTCGTGCCCGTCGACGACGGCCACGTAGTCGAGCTCGGCGAGGGGCTCGGCCCTGATCGTCGCCTCGACCGCCGCGGCCAGCCCGGCCGCAGACCGTTCGCCCCGCCGGACAGCGTCGAGCCCTGCCGCCAGCCCCCGGGAGAGCGCGAGCGCGGCCTGCCGCTCGAGCTCGTTCAGATGGACGTTGCGGCTCGACATGGCCAGGCCGTCGGGCTCCCTGACGATGGGGCAGCCGACGACCTCGACGGGGAGCCGGAGGTCGTCGACCATGCGCCGCACCACCGCGAGCTGCTGGTAGTCCTTCGTACCGAAGTAGGCGACACACGGGCCGACGATGGCGAGCAGCTTGGCCACCACGGTCGCCACACCTTCGAAGAAGTGCGGGCGGGACGCCGACTCGAGACCCTCGCTCACCCCGCTCACCCTCACGGTCGTCGTCGCAGGCCACGTGGGATACATCTCGGCCCGATCGGGATGGAACACGAGATCGACACCGACCGTCGCAGCCATGCTCAGGTCGCGGGTGAAGTCGCGGGGGTAGGTGGCCAGATCCTCGGACGGCGCGAACTGCAGCGGGTTCACGAAGTGGCTGACCACCACGATGTCGCACGCGGCCCGGGCCGTGGCCATCAGCGACAGGTGGCCGTCGTGGAAGTAGCCCATCGTGGGGACCAATCCCACGGTCTGCCCACTGCCTCGCCTCTCGGCGAGGCGCGAGCGCAGCTCGAGGATCGTGCGCACGACCGCGGGGGTCGAAGGCGCCGCAGCGCCAGTGATCGGGCTCATGAGAGCAGCTCCTCCAGCTCGGCATCGGCCCGGCCCGTCAGCCGGAGGGCCTCACGGGCGAGGGCCCGGTACGGCGCGATCTCGTCGATCGGGAGGGCGTGGAGGTGACGGGCGACCGTCGCGACATCGCCCCGAGCGACCGGACCGGTGAGTGCCGGCCGGGCACCGACAGCCTGGACGTTGGCGAACGATCCGGCGACGAGGGGCCAGAAGGCCTCGGCGGGCACCCCGACCGCACCGGCGAGCCGCTCGACCTGACCGAGCAGGGCGACGAGATGGTTCGAGGCCACGCAGGCCGCGGCGTGATACAGCGCCCGGTCGGTGACGGTGAACGGATGGCCGCCGCAGGCCCGGGCCAGATCGGCGACCGCCGGCGGGCCCGCCACCGCGAACCACGAACCGGTGAGGCGATCGACGTCGTCGGGCCCGCCGGTCAACGACTGCAACGGGTGCAGCGCGCCGAGCCGCACGTCGGGCCGACCTTCACGGAGCGCGTCGAGCGCCTCGAGCCCAGACGAACCCGAGAGGTGGACCACGAGCGAAGCCGGCCCGGCATGCTCGACGAGGGAGTGGGCCACGCCGGCGACGGCGCGATCAGGTGTGGCGATCACCACGATCTCGGCGCGGGCGACGGCCGTGAGCGGATCGCCCCGGCCAACCGTGGCTGCCAGGCGATGGCCGGACCGCCCGAGCGCACCCACCACGGCCCGTCCAGCCCGCCCTGGCCCGATGAGGGCGACGGTTCGCCCCACCACGGTCGTCATCGTCTCACCCGTCGAGCTCGGGGCTCCGGCCCCGGACCTGCAACCGGTGGCGTGTGGGCCTCACGGCGCTCGGGTCGGCGTGCCACGCGGCGAGGAGCTCGTCGGGGACGAGGTCGGGGGCCACATCGGCCAACGGCACGAGCACGAAGAGCCGTTCGAGCATCCGGGGATGCGGCACGTGGAGGTCGGGCTGGTCGACACGCTCGCCGTCGACCCACAAGACGTCGATGTCGAGGGTTCGAGGTCCCCAACGCTCGCGCCGCTCCCGATGGGCGCCCTTCTCCAGACGTTGGCCGGCCTCGAGCAGCGCCCGTGCCGACAAGTCCGTCTCGAGCGAGGTGACGGCGTTGAGGTAGTCGGGTTGGGACGGGCCGATGGGGTCGGTCTCGTACACGTTCGACACGGCAACGACGCTCACGCCGGGAATGGCGGCTAGGCCGTCGACCGCCAGCTGCAGGTTCGAGAGCCGGTCGCCCAGGTTCGAGCCCAGCGCCAGGAACGCCCGCCGGGTCGCGCCCGGGCCGGACTCGTCAGGCTGGGACTCGGTCGGCTGGGACTCGTCGGCCTCGGGCGAGCTCATCGGGTGACCGTGACGGCGATGCGGGCGATCTCGACGGGGACCGGAGGCCGGACCTTGCACACCGTCACCGTGGCCTCCAGCACCCGCTCGTCGGCCCGGCAGGCCTGGGCGATGTGCTCGGCCAGGCGCTCGATGAGGAGGAAGCTCTCGCTCTCGACGACCCCCACGATCATCTCGGCCAGCTCGCCGTAGTGGATGGTCTTCGTGAGATCGTCGGACTCGCCGGCCGCTCGCAGGTCGAGCCCGAGCACGACGTCGATCTCGAACGGCTGGGCCCGCACGCGCTCCTCGGGGAGCACGCCGTGGACACCCAGTGCACGCAGGCCCCGAAGCTCGATGTGGTCCATCGGTGGCAGCGTACCGATCCGAGATCGACCTGAACGCACCACGACCACGAGATGGACGATCGCGGTCATCGTCACGGGTTCGGCGACGGGGCCGGTAGCCTCGCTCCAGCATCGCTCCAGTACCGGCGTGCGCTCCTGTCCCTGAGGCGCCGCCCGCCATCGTCGTCCGTCAACGGAGGATCACTCCTGCGTCGCACCAAGATCATCGCCACGCTGGGACCGAGCACGAGGTCGCCCGAGGCGCTGCGCGGACTCATCGCCGCGGGCACCGACGTCGTGCGCATCAACTTCGCCCACGGGACCGTCGAGGACCACCGAGAAGCCGCCCGGCTGGTCCGCTTCATCGCCGGTGAGATGGGCCGTGAGATCGGGATCCTCGTCGACCTCCCCGGGCCCAAGATGCGAACGGGTCTCGTCGCCGACGACGCCGTCGGGGTTCGTCTCGTGACGGGCCAGGACTTCCGTCTCGTCGACGGCGACGTGGTCGGTGACACGACCCGGGTGTCGCACACCGTCGACGATCTCGCTTCGATCTGTCATGTGGGCGACGAGGTGTTCCTCGCCAACGGCGAGATCGTGCTGCGCGTCACCGAGATCGTCGGCTCCGACGTGATGACCCTCGTCGAGCGGGGCGGCCTGCTCAAGTCACGCAAGGGGATGCACGTCCCGAGTGCCGAGCGCAAGGTCGAGGCCTTCACGGCCGAGGACGCCGACGCGATGCAGGTCGCGCTGGCGATCAAGGCCGACTTCATCGGTCTGTCGTTCGTGAGAGACGCTGACGACCTGCGGCGGGCCCGCGCCGCACTGCCCAAACGAGCTGCCCGTCCTCACCTGGTCGCCAAGATCGAGACCCGCTCCGCGTTGGAAGCGCTCGACGACATCATCGCCGAGGCCGACGTGGTGATGGTCGCCCGAGGCGATCTCGGTATCCAGGTCGAGCTCCAACGCCTGCCCATGCTGCAAAAGGAGATCATCGCCGCCTGCAACCGTGCGGGGAAGCCGGTGATCACCGCCACCGAGATGCTGGAGTCGATGTGCTGGTCGCCCCTGCCCAGCCGGGCCGAGGTGGCCGACGTCGCCAACGCCGTGTTCGACGGTACCGATGCGCTGATGCTGTCGGAGGAGACGGCGGTGGGCGAGTTCCCCTCGGAGTCGGTGCGCACGATGGCCGACATCGCCAACGCCGCCGACGACGCCGAGCACAACCACCTCGTGCCCGTGCACAAGGAACTGCGGTACGACCGGGTGTCGTGGGCCGTGGCCCATGCCGCCGCGCTGGCTGCCGAGGACCTCGGGGTCTCCGCGGTGCTCTGTCCCACCCGCACCGGGGCCACCGCTCGCCGTATCGCCGCCTTCCGCCCGTCGATGCCCGTGATCGGGTTCTCGCCCCGCCCCGACACGATCGGCCATCTCTCGGTGGTCTGGGGCGTGCAGGGTCTGTTGATGAACGAGGCCAAGGATCGCCCCGAGGAAGTCGAGGCCGTCGTGATCGCGGCGCGAGATCGGGGCCTGGTCGCCCCCGAGGACCTCGTCGCGATCGTGGCCGGCTCGCCCGGGCCGCGCGCCGGTGGAACCGACTACGTCAGGATCGTGCGGGTCTGGCCGCCGACCGAGGATTGGTCGCGCAGCCACACCTGAGCCGCATCTGGGCTCTACGGGCTCGAGACCGGTCGAGCCGCGACTCGAACGTTCGGGATCGTTCAGCCGTTGAGTGCCGTCGCGTGTGACGAGGGGTGGGTGAGCGGTCGACGCATCGCTTCGGCGAGCGTGAGGGCGACGATCTCGCGACCCTGGGTGCCCATCTCCCTCCCCGTCAGACGTTCGACGAGGGTGATCGCGTGCGGGCCGGCCTGGACGAGGTTGACCGACACGAGGAACCCGGCGATCACACCGCTCAGGACGTCACCGAACTCCTCGATGTGGATCAGCACCCGATGGCTCGGATCGTCGATGAGACGACCCAGCGCGTCGTAGACGGCCGGCAGCCGCTGCTGGTACCCCACGGGCCGCCCGAGCGGTACCTGCTCGCACAGCATCCCCATCTCCTCGTAGGCCTTGAGGTTGTGGGGCGACTCGAGCAATGACACGACGCGGGTGAAGCCCTGCTGGCGCAGCCAGAGGATCTCCTCCTCGCGACGCACCTTGCGGTGGTTGCGGGCGTAGCCCCCGGGCCGCTCCGACACCGCGAGGCGGTCCTTGATGATCCAGGCGAAGAATCGGGGCTGGAGCCCCTGCGCCCATCGGCCTTTCACGCCGCGACCTCCGGGTCTGTGAGCCCACCGTCGTAGGCCCGTCTCATGATCTCGAGCACCTGCATCGCCCTCGCTGCTGAACGGACATCGTGCACCCGAACGGCCGAGGCGCCCTGGTCGAGCGCCCACACCACCGTGGCCAGGGTTCCGTCCTGACGTCGATCGACGGGAAGCGGATCGTCACCGGGGCCGGCCAGGACCCGTCCGAGGAAGGACTTGCGCGACGAACCCACGACCACGGGCACGCCGACGGCCGCGACCAGCTCCGGCAGCCGTCCGAGCAGGGTGAGGTTGTGCCCGGTCGTCTTGGCGAAGCCCAGCCCGGGGTCGGCGCCCAACTGTTCGGGCGCGATGCCGGCTGCTCGAGCCGCAGCCAGCCGCTCGAGGAGGAACTCGGTCACCTCGGCGACGACATCGTCGTAGCGGACATCGTCCTGCATGGTGGCGGGCTCGCCCCGCATGTGCATCAGGAGGTACCCGACTCCGGCGTCGGCGACGACGCCCAGCATCTCGGGATCGTGGCATCCGGCCGAGACGTCGTTGACGATCGTGGCTCCCGCGGCGATGGCCGCGCCTGCCGTGGATGCGTTCCGGGTGTCGACGCTGATGGGGACGACCGTCCGTGCGGCCAGCGCCTCGATCACCGGGATCACCCGGCGCTGCTCGGTGGCCGGCTCGACGGGCTGCGCCCCGGGGCGGGTGCTCTCGCCTCCCACATCGATGACACCGGCGCCCTCGGCGAGGAGGCTGAGGCCGTGGGCAACCGCCGCGCTCACGTCGTGGAAGCGCCCGCCGTCGGAGAACGAGTCGGGCGTCACGTTGACGACACCAATGACGAGGGGACGACGGGCGAAGATCACGGTGCGCCAGCCTAGCGGTCGCGCTCGGTGGCATGACTGGGCCAAGCCGGCCTTTCTCGGGCGGCGCGTCGGCTCAGGGGAGGCGGGCGGGCTGGCCGATGAGGCTCATGACCTCGGCTCGCGTCGCGGGATTGCTCTTGAACAGCCCACGCACGGCTTGGGTCACGGTGAGCGAGCCGGGCTTGCGCACCCCCCGCATCGACATGCACAGGTGCTCGGCCTGAATCGAGACGAACACGCCCCGGGGCTGGAGCTCGGCCTGGAGCGTGTCGGCGATCTGGGTGGTCAGGCGCTCTTGCACCTGGGGCCGCCTGGCGTACACGTCGACGAGTCGGGCGAGCTTCGAGAGCCCCGTGATCCGGCCGTCGGGCCCGGGGATGTACGCCACGTGCGCCCGACCGATGAACGGCAGGAGGTGGTGCTCGCACATGGAGTACAGGGGGATGTCGCGAACGAGGATCATCTCGTCGTGGTCGGCCTCGAACCGCACGGCCAGATGTTGTGCCGGGTCGTCGTGCAAGCCAGCGAAGACCTCCTCGAACATGTCGGCGATCCGCACCGGCGTTCGGATCAATCCGTCGCGATCGGGGTCCTCCCCGATGGCGATCAGGATCTCACGCACAGCGGCCGAGATGCGGCCCTTGTCGACGGTCATGGCTGGCGCCCTCCTCGGCGCTTCGGAGCTTCGGTGCTTCGGCGCTTCGGCGCCGGACTGGGGCGGTGACGGCCGGGAGCGGAGGATCCCGGGAACCGAGGCTGCTCGTGTCAGTCGGTACGCGACGCGGCTGCGGTCGTTGTCTTGTCGAGGGGCACGGTGGCCGGAGCGGGGGCCGCCTGGGACGATGCCGGCGTGTGGCCGTCGCTCGGCGATCCGGTACGCCACGGTGGGACGGGCCCCAGGAGGCGGACGACCTCGTCGATCTCGAGGGTCTCGTGGGCGACGAGCTCCTGCGCGATGTGGTCGAGGACGCCACGGTGCTCGGTGATGACGGCCCGGGCCACGTCGTGAGCGTCGTCGATCAGCCGGCGGACCTCGGCGTCGATGCGTGACGCCAACTCGTCGGAGTAGTCGGGCGTCGCTGCGAAGTCGCGCCCGAGGAAGACCTCGGCGTGCTTGTGCCCGAAGCGCATCGGGCCCAGCTCGTCGCTCATCCCGTACTCGGTGACCATCTGGCGTGCGATCGAGGTGGCGCGGTCGATGTCGTTCGATGCTCCGGTGGTGGGGTCGCCGAAGCGTGTCTCCTCGGCTGTGCGCCCGCCCAGGAGCATGGCCAGCTCGTCGATGAGTTGGCTGCGGGTGACGAGATACTTGTCCTCGAGCGGGAGGGTGAGCGTGTAGCCGAGCGCCCGGCCCCTCGGGATGATCGAGATCTTGTGGACCGGGTCGGCGTTGGGGAGCGCGTGGGCTACGAGGGCGTGTCCGGCCTCGTGGTAGGCGATCACGAGCTTCTCGTCGTCGGAGATCACGCGGCTGCGGCGTTCGGGACCGGCCACGACCCGGTCGATCGAGTCCTCGATCTCACGCAGGCCGATCGATATCAGGTTGCGTCTCGCCGAGAGGAGCGCAGCCTCGTTGAGCAGGTTCGACAGATCGGCCCCGGTGAAGCCCGGAGTGCGCCGGGCGATGACATCGAGGTCGACGCCTTCGGCGAGCGGCTTGTCCCTGGCGTGCACACGGAGGATGGCCCGGCGGCCTTCAAGATCGGGGCGGTCGACGACGATCTGACGGTCGAAGCGCCCCGGCCGCAGCAATGCCGGATCGAGGATGTCGGGCCGGTTCGTGGCCGCGATGAGGATCACACCCTGGCGTGTGTCGAAGCCGTCCATCTCCACGAGCAACTGGTTGAGCGTCTGTTCGCGCTCGTCGTGGCCCCCGCCGAGCCCCGCTCCGCGTTGACGGCCCACGGCGTCGATCTCGTCGACGAACACGATCGCGGGCGCCGCGCTCTTGGCCTGTTCGAACAGGTCGCGCACCCGGGATGCTCCGACGCCGACGAACATCTCGACGAAGTCGGATCCGCTGATGGAGAAGAACGGCACCCCGGCCTCGCCGGCGACCGCTCGGGCCAGCAGGGTCTTGCCCGTCCCCGGAGGCCCGAACAGCAGCACCCCCTTGGGGATCTTGGCCCCCATGGCGATGAACCGCTGGGGCGACGTGAGGAAGTCCTTGATCTCCTGGAGCTCCTCGACGGCCTCGTCGAGACCGGCGACGTCGGCGAACGTGGTCTTCGGATGGTCCTTGTTCACGACCTTGGCCCGGGACTTCCCGAAGCTCATCACCCGGTTCCCGCTGCCTTGCATCTGGCTCGTGATGAGGAAGAAGAACAGGCCGAGGACGATCACGAACGGCAGGAACTGCAGGAGGATGCTGGTCCAGAGGCTGCCCTTCTGGTTGTCGACCTCGTAGTCGACGCCGGCCCGCTCGATGTCGTCAGTGACCTCGTCGGCGGCCTCGGCGGGGATGGTCACCTCGTAGCGCTCGCCGTCGGTGAGCGTGCCTTCGATGATGTGGTCACGGTCGAGGAGCTTCGCCGTCTTCACCGAGTCGGACGCCAATGCGTCCTGGAACTCCGAGTACTCGAGCTGTCGGCGGTCGGGGTCACCGTTGAAGACCTTCAGCACGACGATGAGCGCGACCAACCCCACGAGCAGGTAGAGGAACGGGCTGCGTTGCAGTTTCTTGCGGGTCACGGGTCCTCGACTACCAGGGCTCGAAGCTGACGGGGCGCGCCACGTTCACGGCGCGCGCGCGCGTTCAGGTTACCCGACCGGTCGGGAGGCTCATCCGGGGCCGAGGGCGCGCGGGCTCACCCTCGAGGTTGCTCGTCGGCAGCCGTGCGCCCGCTCGATGCGCTGACGGCGGTCATGGTGAACGTGTGCACGAGATGGTCGACGGCCCGGGTGATGGTGATCTCCGCGATCTGCACGAGACCGTGGTCGCCATCCCCACGATCGGCTGGTTCAAGCGCAGCGCCCCGGTCGATCCGTGAAAGCGCGCGTCGCCGAACGCGAAGATCCCGTCGTCGGACGCCACCAGCCAGTAGCCCCGGCCGGTCGGCGTGGCGGCCATGCCCACGATGGGACGGTCGAGGACCAGATGCGAGAGATCGCCGTAGGTCGGGACGTTCACGCCGAAGACCGCGCCGGTCGCGGTGGTCCGGCAGGAGCCGTCAGCCGATGTACTCGGCGAGATACGGGAGGTTGCGATACCGCTCGGCGACGTCGAGGCCGTAGCCGATCACGAACAGGCGGGGAATCGTGAACCCCACGTAGGCAGGCGCCGGGTCGATCTCGCCATGGCCCTCCTTGACGAGCAGCGCACACACGGTGAGCGATGCCGGACCCCGCCCCAGGAGGTTGCGGCACAGGTAGTTGAGCGTGAGCCCCGAGTCGACGATGTCTTCGACGACGATGACGTCACGACCGGTGAGATCGGCCTCGAGGTCCTTGATGATCCGCACCACGCCGCTGGTCTGGGTGGCGTGCCCGTACGACGAGACGGCCATGAAGTCGACCTCGACGTGGAGGTTGATCGCTCGCGCCAGATCGCTCATGAACACGAAGGCGCCCTTGAGGACGCCGACCAGCAGCGGTTGACGACCGGCGTAGTCGGTGCTGATCTCGGCGCCGAGCTCGCGAACTCTGGCCCCCAGTGCGTCCTCGGCGATCACGACCCGCCCGAGGGCGGGATCGCGGTCCTCGGTGTCGGACATGGCTCTACCGTTCCGGTGCGAGGGAGTCGAGGCGGGCCTCGATCCACAGATAGCGACGGGTGTCGCTCGTGACCCGGGCCGGGTCGGCGAGACGATAGCCCGGCACCCACACGAGCTCCCCGGTCGCATCGTCGGCGATCACGGGCCACCGGCTCGTGCGGGCGGCTCGGATACCAGCCTCGGCGAGGGCGTGCGCGACGGTCTTGTGCCCGAGCATCCCGAGCGGGTGCAGACGATCTCCGGGATCAGCCGGGCGGACCGTGAGGTCACGGCCGACGGTGTCGGCATCGAGCACGCAGCGGTAGCCGTCGTCGGGCCACGCCACGGGGGCTGCCCGTTCGATCCAGCTGGTGAAGCACCACGATCCGGCCACGGTGTCGCCGGGAACGACCAGGCGCGCCTGCTCGCACCCGCTCCGCTGCTCGTCCGTCCCGGTCTCCGTCCCGGTCTCCGTCCCGGTCTCCGTCCCGGTCTCCGTCCCGGTCCCGGCCCAGGGCTCCGTCCCGGTCCCGGCCCCGGCGCGGCCGGTGAACTCGAGGCGCCCTCCGTGCCTGGCGACGCGCCGGGCGCCGGTGAGCTCGACAGCCCTGCGCACACCACCAGCGACGGCGAGCACCGCGTCGACCTCGGCGAGCGACGGCGGGGGCCGACCCAGCCACAGCCTGACCACGCGACGAGCGATCGCCCTGGGCAACACGCCCAGCCCGGTGGCGTCGAGCTGGCCCTTGCGCCCGGCGTCGCCGACGGCGCTTCCGAACAGCCCGTCGAGCGCGTGCTGAGCCACATCGTCGAGGTAGTCGGACTCCTCCCGGAGCACCTCGGCCTGACGAGCGAGGACGGCTGTGACGTCGCGGCACGCGCCGCTGTCGAGCACGGGGAGCAGCTCGCGCCTGACCCACACCCGACGGAACCGGGTCTCGCTGTTCATCGGGTCGACCACCGCGTCGATGCCGAGGCGGGCGCAGATCTCGAGCGTGTCGCTACGCCCGAGACCGAGCAGGGGCCGCACGATCCGACCCCGTCGGGGCGCCATGCCGGCCATGCCGGTCGACGCCGCCCCGCGGAGCAGGTTCAGGAGCACCGTCTCGGCCTGGTCGTCACGGGTGTGTCCGACGAGGATCGTGTTGGTGCCGAGGGTGTCGGCCACCCGTTCGAGGGCTGCATAGCGGGCATGGCGCGCCCGCTCCTCGAGGTTGGGCGCCGTCCGACCGCCATCGATGTCGACCCGCTCCACGATCGCCGTCACGCCCAGGCGAGCCGCCAGCTCGACGACCCGTCGAGCGTCGTCGTCGCTGCCATCGCGCAGGCCGTGGTCGACGTGGACGGCGATCGGGTTCCAGCGCATGGCCACGGCCAAGGCGAGGAGCGCCGACGAGTCGCAACCGCCCGAGCAGGCCACGACGGCGGGGGGGCCGTCCGCCTGTATCGACACAGCCGATGCTCCGGGCCGGCTCAGCTGTCTCACCCATGGCGCGAGCACCGCTGCGAGCGGCGCGGAGGGCCTCGACGGGTCGTTGCTCACCGAGCCGTCGCGGTCAGCGGCGGAGCTCATCGAAGCCGGGCGCGCCGAGATGAACCGGGGTGGACGCCATGGAGTCGACCCGGGTCAGCCAGCGCTCGGGAGCGGTGAACTCCTCCAGGGTCGGGAGGTGCTCGGGACTGGTCCAAGCGGCGTCGAGGGCCCGCAGGCCGGCGAGGTCGACGACCCGCGCGCAGAAGCGCTCGCCCACCTCGTACTGACGCATCTTCATCTCGAGGCCGAGGGCCTTGTAGATCTGGCGCGTCAGGCCGCCCTGCTCGCGCCGGACCCGCAACGCCTCCGACATCCGGGCCTGCCCGTGCACGTGCACGGCGCCGAGCCGGTCCATCACGAGGTTGCCGTGGCCTTCGAGCATCGACATGAGCGCCTGCACACGGTCGAGCACGACGCGCTGCTCGGGGCTGGCGAACAGGGAGACCAGGCCCCCGTCGTCGAGGGGGTTGCGCCGTCGCCGGAGGTCACTGAGGGCCCGCTCGAGGGCCCGCACCAGGCGCTTCGGGTCGGGATCGGCGATGGCGAGCGACTGGTCGACCAGACCGAGGAAGTACGGTCGCATCCAGGGGACCCCGGTGAACTGCGCCCGATGGGTGATCTCGTGCAACGCGATCCAGCGGCGGAACTCGCGGGGGCGGAACGCGAAGCGCTTCTCGAGCCCGAGCACGTTGGGACCCACGTAGTACACGGCGTCGCCATCGGCTCGGGTGCTGACGGAGTTGCCGGGCTGACCAGCGGCGCTGCGCTCGTCGGGCACGAGGAGGTCGTACTGCCCGAGCACCCGCTGGGCGAGCATCCCGACGAGCATCCCGATCTCGGCTCCCGCGACCTTCCGGGCCGCCCCCGCCGCCGGCGACGCGGCGAGCTTGGCCGCCATGCGCTCGGTGATGGGGGCGAGCAGTCGCTCGAACGAGACCAGGTTCGCCGCGGTCCACTGGCCCCGGTCGAGCACGAGCGCGCGGGCCGGGCCGACGCCGGATCGGAGCCCGGTGAACTCGGCGACGAGGTCCTCGGCCTCCGACGTGACCTCGTCGAAGTCGCGCTCGAGGACCCGGGCGTGGTACGACCGCTCGAGCGGCTCGCGTCCGGCGACGCGCCGGGCGATGCGGGCGGCGAGGTCCCAGTCGATGGGCGAAGGGGTCACCGGCGGGGAACCCGGACCACCTTCATGTAGTACCCGACGGCGAGGAGGATGAGTACGAGACCGAAGCTCGCAACCAGCACCGGCGCGATCCAGTAGTGCCAAGGCTTGGCGGGGTCGCCAGCCTCAGCCGTCTGGGCCAGCGCGGGCAGGGCCGTGAGCACCACGACGACAGACGCGATGGCGAGAGTGGCTGCGAACCGAACGGCGCGTCTCACGATTCCTCCGACGACAAGAGCACTACGAGCGATGCTGCGAAGGCTAGCCCGGCCCGGACGGCCTGAGACTCACCGGGTTCTCGGCGCCGGTGGAGACCCGCCCCCGGACGGTCCCTCGCGGCCCACCCGCCGGACGTGGCCCGAGGCGTACCACAGCACGGTCAGGGCCACGATCACCGCGACGGCGATCAACCCGATGAGGACGATCCGGTCGGGTCCGTCGTCGTCGACGGGCTTCCTCGCCGCCGTCGACGCCGTCTGCGCCGTCTGGGTCTGCGTTGGACCGAGCGTCGTCGGGGTCGGAGCCGAGGTGGTGTCGGTCTGGGCGCTCGCGGGGGCGAGGGCCGTCATGAACAGCATCGACGCGCTTGCGCTGGCCACCACGAGCGCCCGTCGAAACGTGGAACCCTGCCGCTCAGGCTGCCGCCGTCGTCGCATGTCTCGTCCTCGATCTCTGGCGACGGCCAGTGTTCCACGTGGGGCACCGCCGGGCACGCCGGTCATCGACCCGGGGACGGCTCGACATGTGGCGAGTCATGGCTGGCAGCTCTCCGGAGGCCCGGGAGGGACCTTCCCCGACCCGCAGGTCGGAACGATCGTGACGCGGATCACGGTGCTGCCAACCGCTCCGGGAACGCCGCCGTCGGTGGCGCTCCACGCCATCACGATCTCGACCGATCGACCGGCGGCGGGGGACACGGCGATGTCGAGCTGCACCATGACCGTCGAGCCGGGGCCCACGACAGGGACCGAGCATGCGGCGACGGCCGCTGTCGTCGTGCAGGCCCCGGCGGCATCGGCGAGGCTGGCGCCGAGGATCGTGAAGACCGCCGGAACCTCGATGGTGATCTCGAGGCTTTCGACGACACCGGGGCCGGGGTTGCCGAGCGTGGCGCTCAAGGTGCCCTGGCGCCCCGCGAACAGCGGGGACGCGACGCCGACGTCACCGGAGAGGTCGGGAGCGGCCGCGCTGGTCGGGGTGGGCGCCGCTGTCGAGGCGGTGGTCGGTGCCGCCGTTGGTCGTGTGGTAGGACCCGCCGTCGGGACCGGAGCTTCGGTCGTGCTCGGCGTCGGGACGACGGTCGTGCCCGGCTCGGGCGCTCTCGTGGTCGAAGTCGACCGCGGGGGCGTGACGGTGACGGGTCGGACGGTCGCCAGAGTGGTCGCCGGAGCCTCCGGGCGCGAAGCAGACGAGGTGGTCGAGACGGTCGCCGCGGTCGAGGTCGGGCGGATGGTCGTCGCGCTCGCCCGCGTGGTCGCATCAGCGGACGGCACGGCGGTCGCGGCGCTGCTGGCGCTGGTTGTGCTGGCCAACCCGTCGACCGGAGCGCCCTCGACCGGGCCGGCGGACGTGGTCGCGACCGCCAGGCCCGGGTCGCCTCGAGGATCGTCCGAACGGGCGATGACGAGGACGGCGGCGATGACCACGACGACGATCGCGACAACCGCGGCGGCGGTACGGTTTCTCGCTCGAGCGTCGACGCCAGCGCGAGCTGCCAGGCCGGGAACGCGCATGCCTCCCGGCCGCGACCGGCCGAGGGCTGCCGGCCCGTCGATTCCCGGGAACATCGACGCACTGAGTGCTGGCGCGAAGTCGACGAGCGAGGCGTGCACCGATGCGCACCGGTGGCAGCCCTCGAGGTGGTCGCGCACGCGTCGACGCCTTCGCCAACGCAGATCGTGGCTCGTGTAGGCGCCCAGATGCTCCGCGCAGTCCCGACACGCCCCGACCGACGTGGAGCCGGCGTACAGCAGGAGCTGGGCTTGGCGGAGCTCCCGGCGGGCCTGGTCGATGAGCGTCCCCAGCTCGTCTTCGGTTGTCCCGAGCATCGCTGAGAGCTCGCGCGTCGTCGTGTCGTCGAGCTCGGTGTGCCACAAGACCGCCTGCGACCGCTCGGGGAGCCGGGCGAAGGCGCGCCTGAGGAGCTCGACCTCGAAACCCGTCCGACGGCTCGTCTCGGACGTCTCGGACGTCTCGGCGGCCGCTCCCCCGGCATCGCCGGCATCGGCCTTGGTGAGCGTCGAGCGCTCGTCGGCCACGGCTCGAAGGGCGGTCACGAGCGACGCCCTGAAGGCCTCGCTCGGCCCGCCCCCGTGGCGCAGCTCCGCTCGAACCCGGGCGAAGGCCTCGGCCACCGCGTCGTCGGCTCGGGCCGCGTCGGCGAACAGCGTGTGGGCGAGCCGGCGAGCGGCTCGATGATGGCGCTCGTAGAGCACACCGAACGCCCCCCGGTCGCCGTCGCGAGCCAGGGCGATGGCCTCGGCGTCCGTCAGGGGCGACGAGGGTCCGGCGAGCAGCGGATGTGGGGTGCGGCGAGGGGTCACAGTGGCTTCGAAGCGTCGTTGGAGAGAGCCGTGCAACCGCGCTCCGTAGTGGAGGAAACGGCCGTCGTGGTCATTCTGGTCCCACGGATCCCGTGCGCGCCCATCGGCCGCCCGTGTCCCTCAGCGTCGCGATCCCGTCGGGGACGATCCGGACGCTGCCGATCCCGTCGCTGACGCGCGGTGCCCGAGTCGAGCGTCGACCCAGGTGTCGAGATCCAGCCAGTGGCCGTCGAGCCACCCGACGAGCGCGTCCGGGTCGGACGGGACCTGCTCCCGTGAGATTCGGCGGACGGTCACCTCCACGGGGTGACGAAGCGGCACCCGCCGCAGCGCACCGCCGAAGCTGTCGAGGCCCTCGAAACCGACGTGCCCGAGCATGACGACGTCGGCGGTGGGGGCGCCGGCGAGGATGGCCCGGGTACCGGCGAGCCGGACGGGCATCAGCCGTCGAAGGGCGCTGAGGCGCTCGGCCCGGGCGGGATCGCGTTCGGCGATTCGGGCGAGCCCCCGGGCCCGCTTGGCGTCGTTGGCTCGAGTTCCTTCGGGGAAGATCACCGTTGCGTCCTCGGGCCCCATCCCGGTCGCCAGCGCCGTGAGCGCCGCCAGCTCGGGCCCGCTGTCGCTTGCCGATCGATCGAGGAAGTGGTTCGGGAGACGATGGCCCACGATGTCGAGGCAGGGGTCGAGAGCCAGCTCGCGCTTGAGCACGTAGCGGGGCACGAACCCCTCGTCGAGCAGGAGCCGCGCCGACACCAGCGAGTCGGCGAGGCTGGCGTGCCGGGCCAGCACCACGATGGGGCCGGGATGCAGGAGCTCGGGATGATCGACCACGACGCGGAGGCCGACGGTCTGCTCCAACGCTCGACTGACCCGACGGGCCCACCAGTGCTGGAGCCGGACGTGGGGTCGCAGGCGTGTGCTGCGACCGGTCGCCCAGAGCAGCCCGGCCACGGCGACACCGGCGAGCTCGATCCAGGCCCACATGACAGCGAACGCCATCATCCGGAGGCGGGGAAGACGCCGAGGGGCGGTGACGAGGTCGACGAGCAGGGTCACGGGAATCCACACGGGCGCAGTGACCACGAGCCCGACCGCCAGCACGCCGAGCCCCGGCACCGAGACCGCGCGCCGGCCCTGCGAGCGCGAGCCGGTGGAGGCGGAGGTCACGAGACTGGTGCGATCGACTCGACGCGTCAGCCGGCGCCGGAACCCGAGCCGGTGACGAGAGCCTCGAGACGCTCCAGGCTCTTCTCCATGGCCGCGGGGTGCTTCTTCGGGTACCCCATGAGCTCGATGAACCTCGGCGACCGGGCACCCGACCAGTCGAAGGTCTCGGTCACCACGGTGGCGCCGTCGGTCGGCTCGAGGACGTACCGCCAGCGGTGCTTGCCGAAGTGCGCCCAGGCGATGCGACGCCCCTCTTCGAACTCCACCACGGTGTTGCCGATCCGGTACGGCAGGCCGATGCGCATCTTCATACCGAACTTCTCGCCCAGGGCCAGACGGTCGGGGCCGAACGTCGACTGCTTGACGGTGCCCGAGCCGTCGAAGTCGGGATGGCGCTTGGGACTTGCCAAGATGTTGAAGATCGTCTCGGCCGGTGCGGCGATCTGCCGGCTCACCGACACCTCGCGGATCTTGTCGCTCATGGTGGGACCTTACCGGTTCGTGCCAGGCTTCGTCGGTGACGGCGGGCTCTCGTCCGACGTCTCCGATCGACCCGGGTTCCGCGCCTGGCCACGAGGGGGATCCATGGGGCGTCTGGACGGCAAGGTGGCGCTCGTCACCGGCGCCGGATCGGGGATCGGGCGAGCCAGTGCGTCGCGTTTCGCTGCCGAGGGCGCACACGTGGTGGTCGTCGACATCGACCCGGCCTCGGGCGAGACGACGGCCGCCACCATCAGGGGCACCGGTGCGCAGGCTGTCGGGGTGGTCGCCGACGCGGCATCCGTCGACGCGTTGGCCCGGGCCGTCGACATCACGCTCGAGAGCTACGGCCGTCTCGACGTCGTGTTCGCGTGCGCAGGGGGCTCGCTTCCGGGCGACGCTCCGGTGACCGATGTCGACCTTGCGCTGTGGGCCCCCACGATCGAGCGGAACCTCCTGGGAACGATTCTGACGGTCAGGGCGACCATCCCCCTGATGGCCGCCACGGGTGGCGGCTCGATCATCACCATCGCTTCGATCGGCGCCGTCCTCGGGAGTCTGCCCATGCACCTGTACTCGGCGGCCAAGGGAGGCGTGATCGCGTTCACCCGGTCGATCGCCGGGCACTACTGGCGCGACGGCATCCGGGCCAACGCGATCGTGCCCGGGACCGTCCTCACCGATCGGGTCAAGGCTCTGGTCGCCGAGCGCACCGGGCCCGACGGTCGCAACGAGGCAGCGAGCGCCATGGGTTTCGACGACCATCCGTTCGCGCTCGGCACGCCCGAGGAGCTCGCGGGCATCGTGGCGTTCCTGGCGTCCGACGAGTCGAGACTGGTCACCGGCACGGTGTTCCATGCCGACGGCGGTCTCACTGCATACTGAGAGCCCCGCTTCCTGCGAGATCCTGCGAGATCCTGCGAGCCTCGCGCCCGCCGGCAAGCCCAGCCCCCCAGGAGACGTCAACCGTGGTCGTCGCTCACGAGCATCCCGTCGACACCGAGGAGCAGGCCGCGTTCCGGGCCGAGGCGCGGGCGTTCCTCGAAGCCAACGCGGCGGCGAAGCGGGAATCGAGCCCGTGGGCCGTGAACTTCCACACCAGCGAGGAGGAGGGCCGCCGACACTTCGAGCTCGGGCGGTCGTGGCAGCGGACGCTGTTCGACCACCGCTTCGCCGGGCTCACCTATCCCCGGGAGCTCGGGGGCCGTGGCGGAACCTCGTGGCACGAGTCCATCTACCGCGAGGAAGCCGATCACTTCGACGCGTCGTCGGGGTTCATCGCCGCCACGCTGGCGATGCTCGGGCCGACGCTCATGCGCCACGGCACCGAAGCCCAGCAGCAGGAGTACGTCCCGAGGTTGTTGTCGGGCGACGACGCATGGTGCCAGCTCTTCAGCGAGCCCGGCTCGGGCTCCGACCTGGCTGGCCTGGCATGTAAGGCCGAACGCGACGGTGACGAGTTCGTGGTCACCGGGCAGAAGGTCTGGAACTCGGCCGCCCAGTTCTGCGATCGGGGGATGCTGCTCGTGCGCACCAACCCCGACATGCCCAAGCACCACGGGATCACGTTCCTGCTCGTCGACATGGACAGCCCCGGGATCGAGGTGCGACCGCTCGTCCAGGCAACCGGGGCGTCGCACTTCAACGAGGTCTTCCTCAGCGAGGTCCGCGTCCCCGTGTCTCGGGTGCTCGGTCAGATCGACGAAGGATGGGTGCCGGCGCGCACGGTGATGTCGAACGAGTCGGCGTTCATCGGCGGTAGCGGTGGCGGTTCGACCAGTGAGCGGTTGATGATGCTGGCCCGGCTCTACGGCGTCGACGGCGATCCGGTGACCCGTCAGGATCTGGCCCGGCTCCATTGCCACGAACGGGTGCTGGCGATGATGAGCGAGCGCATCATGGCCGCGGTGCGCCGCCGGGAGACACCCCCGGTCGATCCGTCGATCCTCAAGTTGGCGGTGGCGGGGAACCGGGTGCTGTCGGGCAACCTGGCCATGGCTATTGCGGGCCCGGCCGGGCTGATCTCGAGCGATGAGCGCGGCGCGTGGATCCAGTCGGAGCTGTTGAGCCGCTACGGGGTCTCCATCGGCGGTGGCACCAACGAGGTGCAGCGCAACAACCTGGCCGAGAGGGCCCTGGGCCTTCCTCGCGAGCCCACAGCCGATCGCGATCGACCCTGGCGCGACATCCCCCGCAGCTGACCCACCCCCAACTCCAAATCTGCGCGGAAATGCTCACCCCGTGAGCATTTCCGCGCAGGTTTCGGGCTGGTCGGGTCGGGTCGGGTCGGGGTTGGGTCAGGGTTGCGACACGCCGAGGAAGCCGGCGGTCGTCAGCTCGGCCTGGCCCTGGGCGGAGAGCAGGAAGTCGACGAACGCCGAGGCGAGCGCCGTCTGCGAGCTGTCGCTGCGCACGGCGACGGGATACTCGGCCTCGACGTTGTGGGCATCGGTGATGGCAACGCCTTCGACGTTGTCGTCGGCGATGACGTCGGTCACGTAGACGATTCCCGCGTCGGCCTCCCCGAGCGACACCCGCGACACCACCGCCTTGACGTTGAGCTCGCGTGAGCGGGCCTCGACGGTGACCCCGGCGTTGGCGAGCGCAGCCTCGGCGTAGCGGCCACAGGGGACGTCGCTTGCGCACAGCACCGTCACGACGTCATCGCGGGCCAAGTCGGCGAGGTCGATGATCCCCAAGGGGTTTCCGGTGCCGACGACCATGCTGAGGCGGTTCCCCGCGAAGATCGTCGCCGGTCCGGTGACCAGGCCGGCATCGACGGCTCGGGTCATCGACTCGGTGTCGGCGGTGGCGAGCACGTCAGCCGGTGCCCCCTCGGAGATCTGGGTCACCAACGCCGACGACCCGTTGAACGTGAGCTCGACGGTGGTGGCGGGGTGGAGCTCCTCGAAGCCAGCCGACAGCGACGTGAGCACGTCGGTGAGCGACGACGCGGCATACACCGAGAGCGTGCCCTCCAAGGCCGTGCCGGTGGCGCCCGCGCCGGTCGCGGTCGAGTCGGTGTCGTCGTCGGACGAGCACGCCGCGAGGATGGGCGCCATGGCGACGACGAGCGCGACCCCCAGCCCCAGCCCGAGCCTCGGCCGGCGACGGCGGGGGTTCGGCCGGGTGGCTCCTGGCGATCGAGAACGCGGCATCTCCCGACACTAGTCAAGGAGTGACTACCCGCGACCGGTCGGCCCGCCGATGGGTGAGCGACCCGTCCAGTCTCGATCCGGCGATCTCGGCACCGGTGGTGGCGCCTCGTTCAGCGAGGGTGTTCCTCGCCCGTGCCTTCGCCTTTGCCCCCGGTCCGGCCCGTGCCTCCGGCCTCGGTCTTCACGTCGACCGGCCCTCGGCATCGGCTGCGGCGATGTCGGCGAGGAGACCGTCGACGAAGCGGACAGCCGTCTCGGCGGCCTCGGCCCGCCATCGGGCGACGATCAGATCGGGCCCGCCCGTGGCCTCCGTCTGGCTAGCGACGAGGGCGCGCACGAGGGGACCGATGGCTCGCCGTTGGGCTACGAGGAACGCACGCTCGTCGAGCTTCAGGCGTTGGCGGAGCAGCAGCTTCGCGAGCAGCTCGGTGCGGACGTCTCGAAGGTGGACGACGGGCTCGTCGAGCCAGGCTCGCAGTGCCATGCGCCCCTTGGGTGTCGCCCCGTGGATGGTGCGCCGAGGACCCTCGTCGCTGTCGACGGTCCGGCGCTCTTCGGCGAGGCCCAGGGCGACCAGCTCGTCGAGGGCCCGGTAGACGAGTGGCCGCGACAGCGTCCACACCTGCCCGATCGACCCGTCGGGAGCCAGCTCGCGGGCCAACGCCCAGCCGTGGCGGGGCTCGTCGGCCAACAGCCCGAGGACGACCCACTCGCCCAACGTCGGCTCCGTCTTCGGTCTCGGCGTCATCGTCGACCCTCCCGGCTCATCGTCGCGTCACCCGTCATCGCTCAGTCCTCGAAGATCTCGACCTCGGTGGCCTTGACGACGGCCCAGACCCCGACCCCGGGGGCCAGCGCGGCCTCCGAGGCGGCCGAGGCCGTGACCTCGGCGACCAGGGCCAGTGGCCCGTCGAGACCGACCCGCACCCGGCTGGCATGACGCTCGATGCTGACGACCGTCATCGGCCAAGCGTTGCGGGGCGTGCCGTGCGGCGGCCCGTCGTACAGCGCAACGGCATGGGGGTGGACCACGACCGACACCCGGGTCCCGGGCGGGAGCCGGTCGCTGTCGGCTGTGACAACCGTCGGCGATCCAGGGCCGATCGCGACGCCGCCGGGCCCGGTGACGCCGTGCCAGAGGTTGACGCCGACCAGACTCGCGATCCAGGTCGATCGGGGCCGCGCAGCGACCTCGTAGGGAGTGTCGGCCTGGATGACTGCACCGCCCTCGAGGATCACGACCTGATCCGCCAACGAGAGCGCTTCCACGGGATCGTGGGTCACCAACACGGTCGCGCCGGTGTACCCGTCGAGCGCGCCCCGCAGGGCACGACGCATCTCGAGCCGGGCTGCGGCATCGAGCGACGAGAACGGCTCGTCGAGCAGCAGCAACCGGGGCTCGGGGGCCAGGGCTCGGGCCAGCGCCACCCGTTGAGCCTGGCCCCCCGAGAGCTCTCGGGCCCGCGACGTGGCCAGCCCGCCGATTCCGAGCTGCCCGAGCCAGGCCGCTGCCTGTCGGCGAGCGTCGCCGGTTCGGGTCCCGCGCCGGCGCAGCCCGAACGCGACGTTGTCGAGCACCGACAGGTGCGGGAACAACAGCGGCTCCTGGAACACGAAGCCCACCGACCGGCGCTCGGGAGGGGTGAACACGCCTCGCCCGGGATCGTCGACGACCGTCCCGTCGATCTCGACGCACCCGGAGCGGATCGCCCGGAGCCCGGCCAGGCAGCGCAACAGCGTGGTCTTGCCCGAGCCGTTGGGACCCAGCACGGCCACCAGCGTGCCGCCCGGCGCTGCGAGGTCGACGGCCAGCGTGAGCGATCCCCTGACGTCGCCGACCCTGGCGCGCACCCCGAGGCCGGAGGGGGGGACGGAGGCCACGGTTACGGGGCTGTCGGTCACGGGGCTGGTGGCGGTCGCGGGTTCGTCGGTCACGGGGCTGTCGGTCACAGCTGGCCCAGCCAGCGGTCGCGCAGCACCACCAGGACGGCGAACGAGATCGCCAGCAGCACCAGGCTCAACACCACGGCCCCACCGGTGTCGCCGCTCTCGAGGGCCTGGTACACCGCAAGGGGAACCGTCTGCGTGCGCCCCTCGGAGTTGCCGGCGAAGGTGATCGTGGCGCCGAACTCCCCCAACGCCCGGGCCCAGGCGAGCACCGCACCCGCCCCGATCCCGGGAGCGACGATGGGGAGCGTCACGCGCCAGAACGTCGTGAGCCGTCCGGCCCCCAGGGTCGCGGCGGCGTCCTCGAAGCGCGTGTCGCTCGAACGCAGCGCGCCCTCGACGGCGAGCACGAGGAACGGGAGCGCGACGAACGTCGCGGCCATCACTGCTCCGGTCGTCGTGAACGCCAAGCGGATCCCGAACCAGTCGTCGAGCGCCTGGCCGAGCAGTCCGCGTCGTCCGAACGCCTGGAGTAGAGCGACCCCGCCCACCACGGGAGGGATCACGACCGGCAACGTCACCAGCGCCCGCAACAGCCGCCGCCCGCGGAACTCGGTGCGCGCCAGCACCCACGCCAACGGCACGCCGAGAACCAGGGCCAGCGCCGTCGCCGTCACAGAGCAGACGAGCGACAGCCGCAACGCAGTCCGCACAGCCGGTGCCCGTAACTCGTCGACGAGGGTGCTCCACGGCGCGCGCTGCACCAACCCGACCAACGGAAGAGCGAGCAGCAGCACGGCGGCCCCGGCCAACACGACGACCGGCCACGGCGCCGTACCCTGTCGGGGTTCCCGGCGCGCTCGGCCCGGTGCTCGGTCGGCGACCGATCCTGGATCCAGGCCCTCGTGCACCGGACGGGTCACGCCTCCAGCATGCCACTAGTCAACTCATGACCACTGAAGACGAGCGATCAGCCGTGCTCAACTCGGCGTCGACCCTCATCGGCGCGGGTAGAGTGGCAAACCCATTCGCCGGGGTAGCTCAGTCGGTAGAGCAGCTCACTCGTAATGAGCAGGTCAGGGGTTCGAGTCCCCTCTCCGGCTCCACT
>VFJJ01000126.1 GCA_009886115.1 Actinomycetota bacterium | reverse complement strand
GCCACCAGCTGCTCGAGCTCGTCGCTCTGGTTCCCACACCGGTGACCCCCGATGCCGTTGCCGAGCTGGCCGGCCCGGGCGCCACGCTGGCCCAGGTCGAGGCGGGGTTGGCGCATCTCGCCGAGCTGGCGCTGGTGAGCTGCGAGAGAGGGGTCGTGAAGCTCGTCGGTGAGCTCCCCAGAGCCCTCAGGGACGCCGCGGGTCTCGGGTGTCCGGCAGCTGCGCTGCTGGGCCAGCGGACGGTCGAGGAGCTCAGGCACGTCGCCGGTGCGCTCGAGCTCGTGGTGGGGACGGCCAAGAAGGCCGACCTCCTGCGCATGGTCACCGATGTCTTCGCCGACGCGGGCCGGGTCCAGCAGCTCCTCGCCGGAGCCCCTCCCGAGGTTGCCGTGCTCCTCGAGCGAATGGCCAAGAACCGCTCCGCCACCGTGGCGATCTCGGGGTCGATGGCGATGGGCGGCTACAGCGGCCGTCCTCATTCGGGCAGCGCCGCCGTCGACTGGCTGGGTGAGCGGGGCATGCTCGTGCACGCCCAGTGGGGCGTCGCCGAGCTCGTCCGCGAGGTCGGCCTGGCTCACCGGGGCGGCTTCGCGTTCCCCGACCTTCGGGCCGAGCCCCCGCCGCTGCTCTCGATACCCCACGGAGCGGGCGTCGACGCCGATGTCGAGGCCGGGCATGTCGCGGCTCGTCTCGTCGACCGGCTGGCCCGTCTGGTCGACGATCTCGGATCGACGCCGGCGCCGGTGCTCAAGACGGGTGGCGTGGGCGTGCGGGTCGTCAAGCGGCTGGCCGCCGTCACCGAGACCGACGAACGCGATGCCGCAGCGCTCGTGGAGCTGGCCGTTGCCGTCGGCCTCGTGCAACGGTCCGACCCGTTGCGGGCCACGCCGCTGTTCGACGAATGGGTTCAGCTCGACCAGGCCGATCGCTGGCTGCACGTGCTGCGACGCTGGTTGTCGGCGCCGGCCCACCTGCGGGCGGCGGGAGCGCGCGACGCCAACGACAAGTTCATCGCCCCGCTCTCGGCGGCCACCGTGGGGCGCGACGCCCCCCGGATGCGCCTGACCCTCCTGCAGGTCCTGGCCGAGGGCCCGGCCGGCCATGCCGTCGACGATTGGGCCCTCGTCCAACGAGCGTGGTGGCTGGCACCCCGACTCTGGGCTGAGGTGCCGGCAACCGACACGGCCCGGGCCATCGAGTGGTTCGCCGAGGAGGCCGCGCTGGTCGGAGCGATGGCCTTGGGCTCGCTCAGTGCAGCGGTCCGCTGCGAGCTGGCCGGCGATGGCGCCGGCGCCCGGATCGCCGCCATCGCCGGCATGCCGGCCGCCGAGAGCCGCTTCGTCGTGCAGGCCGATCTCACGGCCCTGGCGCTCGGGCCCCTCGATGCTCCGGTGGCTCTGGAGCTCGGGCTCATGGCCGACGTGGAGTCGCGCGGTTCGGCCAGCACCTACCGGTTCTCGGCCGCCAGTGTCGGGCGGGCGCTCAACGCCGGCCGGACGGCCGCCGAGGTGCTCACCTTCCTGAGCGAGCACAGCACCACGGGCGTCCCCCAACCGTTGCGCTACCTGGTCGACGACGTGGGTCGGCGCTACGGCCACGCCCGGGTGGGAACGGCCGTGTCGTACGTCACGGTCGACGACCCGGCGCTGCTCGCCGAGATGGTCAGGTCGAAGAAGCTGGCCAAGTTGGCGCTGCGCGAGATCGCGCCGACGGTCGCGGTGTGCGCCCAGCCCTTGGCCATCCTGCTCGGATCCCTGCGTGCTGCCGGTTACCTCCCAGTCGACGATGCCGCGTCGCCGGGAGTGGCCGTGAGCCGGCCGAAGGTCGCGAGCCCCGGCCGGCCACCGTCACCAGGTCGGCCTGAAGGCTCCCCGGGACCAGCGTCGCAGGCAGCCTCGACCCCAGCCTCGATCGCAGCCGAGCGGATCACCCGAGCGATCAACGACCTCCGAACGCCTGCACCGGCCGCATCGGCTGCATCGGCTGCATCGGCTGCACCGAACTCGGTGACGGCGAGGTTCCGTACGCCCGGCTCACGCATCCCACCGTCGTTGCTCGATCGGCTCGACGAGATCCTCGGGGCGCAGCCGGCCTCCAGCCACCGCCAGGAGAGGGGCACCGTGGCGATGCTGCGGCACGCCTCCGAGCGCGGGCTCGAGGTGCTCATCGTCTTCGACGATGCCGGCGACGACGTGATGTGCGGGGTGCCCGTCGGGCTCGATGGCTCCGACGTCACGATCGCCTGCAGCGACTGCGGGGGCGACCATGTCCTCGAGTTCGACGAGATCGAGGGGGTCGAGCTCCAGGGCCGTCCCACGCGCCGGCCGAACCGTTCGAGGGGCAAGCGATGAGCGCCGCGACGCCCGGGACGGGTCCGCTCGTCGTGCAGTCCGACCGCACATTGCTCCTCGAGATCGGCCATCCCGACGCCGAGGCGTGCCGGGCTGGCATCGCCCCCTTCGCCGAGCTCGAGCGCTCGCCCGAGCACGTGCACACGTATCGCCTCACGCCGCTCGGGCTGTGGAACGCCCGGGCAGCGGGCCACGACGCCGAGCAGGTCGTCGACTCGTTGCTCCGGTGGTCGCGCTACCCCGTCCCGCACGCCCTGCTGGTCGACGTGGCCGACGTGATGGACCGCTACGGCCGCCTGGTGCTCGACGACCATCCCGTGCACGGGCTCGTGTTGCGCTCGCGCGATCCGGCCGTCCTCGAAGAGGTGCTGCGCTCCCCGAAGGTGGCGCCGCTGCTGGGGGCCCGCATCGACGCCGACACCGTGGTCGTGCACAAGCCCGAGCGCGGGCGTGTGAAGCAGGCGTTGATCAAGCTGGGTTGGCCGGCCGACGACCAGGCGGCCTACGTCGTCGGCGAGGCCTTCGCGATCGGGTTGCGCAATGCCGACGGCTGGGTGCTGCGCGACTACCAGCGCCAGGCGGTCGACGGGTTCTTCGCCAGTGGCAGCGGCGTGGTCGTGTTGCCGTGCGGGGCCGGGAAGACCTTGGTGGGCTTGGCGGCCATGGCTCGGGCGTCCACCAAGACGCTGATCCTGGTCACGAACACGGTCGCTGCTCGCCAGTGGCGCGCCGAGCTGCTGGCCCGTACCACGCTCACCGAAGACGACATCGGCGAGTACTCCGGCGCCCGCAAGCAGATCTGCCCGGTCACCATCGCCACCTACCAGGTGATGATCACCAAGGCCAAGGGCCAGTTCCGCCATCTCGAGCTGTTCGACGCCCAGGACTGGGGCCTCGTGGTCTACGACGAGGTGCATCTCCTGCCCGCACAGGTGTTCCGCATGACCGCTGAGATCCAGAGCCGCCGCCGGCTGGGCCTCACCGCCACCTTGGTGCGCGAGGACGGCCGCGCCGACGACGTGTTCTCACTCATCGGCCCCAAGCGCTACGACGCCCCGTGGCGCGACATCGAAGCCCAAGGCTGGATCGCCCCGGCGATCTGCACCGAGGTGCGGGTGACGCTCACCGACGACGAGCGCATGTCCTATGCCCTCGCCGAGCCCGATGAGCGTTACCGGGTCGGGGCCTGCGCACGGTCGAAGCTGGAGGTGGTCGCGGCGCTGCGGGCCCGTCATCCCGACGAGCCGACCCTGGTGATCGGCCAGTACCTCGACCAACTCCGGACCCTCGCCGAGCGGCTCGGCGCTCCCCTCATCACCGGCGATACCCCCGTGCACGAGCGCGAGCGCCTCTACGACGCCTTCCGCACCGGCGCCGTCGACACGCTCGTCGTCTCGAAGGTGGCGAACTTCTCGATCGACTTGCCCGAGGCCACCGTGGCCATCCAGGTGTCAGGCGCGTTCGGGAGCCGTCAGGAGGAGGCGCAGCGCCTGGGACGGGTGCTGCGTCCCAAGCACGACGGCCGACCGGCCTACTTCTACGCCGTGGTGTCGCGCGACACGAACGACCAGGAGTTCGCCGCGAATCGGCAGCGCTTCCTGGCCGAGCAGGGCTACGCGTACGAGATCGTCGACCACACCGACGTGCTCGGACCGCTCGCGTAGCCGGGGCTTCTGCTCCGGGCGTTCAGTTCAGGCGGCAGGTGTGCGCCGGCCGCGTGCTTGAACGCGCTCAAGGCGTCATGCCCGAACGTCCAGTAACGGCGGGGGTATCGGCCGCGGCCCACGAGTACCAGCTCGACGAAGCTGGCGGTCGAGCTGTACGGGCTGAGTCGCAGCTCGACGGCGACCGTGCCGATCGTGCGGGGGACTCGGAGCCGGCCGCTCGACACGAGCCGCCCGTCGATGCCGACAGGAGTCGACGAGATCGGCCCGAGGCGCAACGCGCTGAAGGAACCTCCCCCGCTCACGCAGCCGATGACGTGCGTCAGCGGGATGCGCACGATCCGCTCGACGGTCGATCCGCGCCGAGGCCACCCTTGGGTGGGAGACCAGGGACCGCCGAGCCCGCTCGACGACGCGCCGGCCAACGACGTGGCATCGAGCCGGGCGACGACACGATCGACCATGGCGTCGATGCGTGCTCGCCAGCGGTCGAGGCGCTCGCGGGAACGGGGCTCGGCGAACGCAGTGGCGTCGTCGGCCACGCAAGGGAACCCGAGCTCGACGAGCGCCCCGGCCCCGCCACCGTGGCGACCATCGAGCACCGATCGGTGAAGTCCGCCGCTCGACACGAGCCGATGGTTGGATGTGGACGCAGTCGCCCGCGTCGGCGTCGCCGTCGGTTCTGTCGACACGGTTGCCGAGCTCGCGGACCATCCCGTTGACCAACTCGTCGATGACCAACTGGCCGTTGGGTCGCGATCGAGATCGGGGACCGGCTCGAGCGCCGTCAGGGTGTCGCCGGCCCATCGGCCTCCAGCCGGCCCCGGGCGACCCACCCGGTGCGGGCGGGTCGTCCGGGTCGGAGCGGGCCCTGATCTCACCCCTGGAGCCGTCGCAGATCGGCCAGGACATCAGAGGCGTGGCTCGCCAGATCTGCGCCACTGGCCTCGAGGTCGTAGGTCGCGACGATCGTCCCGCTGGGGTCGATCAGGTACGTGATGCGACGGGGGAAGTCGGGGTACTTCTCGTCCGGACCCCTGACCGCGTCGTAGGCGGCGCCGACCGAGCGGTCGGTGTCGCACAGGAGACGGTACGGGAAGCCCTGCTCGTCGACGAAGTGCTTCTGCTCGGCTGGGGTGTCGAACGACATGCCGATGATGACGGCGCTGGCGGCACTGAATTCTGGGGTTCGATCACGGAACCCCTGTCCCTGCTTGGTTCAGCCGGGTGTCGAGGCTTTCGGGTACCACCACATGACGACCCAGGTCCCGGCCTGGTCGGCGAGCGTGACCGTGGCCTGATCCTGGTCGAGGAGCGAGAACGTCGGAGCCTGGGAACCGAGTGCGAGCATCGTCACCTTCCGTGCGGTCGAAGCGGGTACCTACGAGCAATCCCAGTGTGCCAGATCGGCGCCGTCAGATCCCGGGGAACGTGCATCGCAGCCGATCGAGGAGTGCGGCCTCGGCGGTGACGGGCGGTGCGTGGTCGGCGTCGAGGCGACCGTAGACCAGGCGGACGAACGCCTCGGCCGGCAGGACGAGATCGGGCGTCCCGGGGGACGCGGGGACGCTGGTCGACGGGCTCGGGGCCAGCGAACACCCGTCGACCCCGATGGTGAGGGCGAGGTGGCGCTCGGGGTCGGTCGTGTGCACCTCGACGGTCTGCAGGGTCCCCGTCGACTTCCCCGCGAACCGGACGATCATCTCGAGGTTGTCGATCAGCAGCCTGGTGGCGGTGGGAGAGAGCGTGGCCGTGGGATCGCCCACGACCTCGATGTCCCAGGTTGAGGTCGTCGAGCCGGTCGATCAGGTTGCGGTCGCTCACCGCAGGGTTCCGGGTCATCTCGGGTGGCTCTTTCGTCGGGCGGCGATCATCGGAGGGTGCGGGCGAACAGGCTCAGGATCCGTTCCCAGTGACGTTCGGCCGCGGCCTTGTCGTACGCGGGTCGCAGCGTGAACGCGAAGCCGTGGTGGGTGCCGGGGTACCACTCGACCCGGGCCGGGGCGGACACGGTCAGCAGGTGTGCCTCGAGTCCGTCGACCATCTCCTTGGGCGCGTAGTCGTCGAACTCGGCACAGGCGAAGTACAGCTCCCCCTTGACCTTCCCGGCGAGATGCGCCGGTGAGCCCTCGCCGAAGAGACGCACGCCGTAGATGGACGCTGCGGCCTTGATCCGCTCCGGGAGCATGCCGGCCAGGGCGAAGGCGAACGGCCCGCTCATGCAGTAGCCGACGCAGCCCACGTTGGCCGTGTCCGCGTTCGGGTCGCTGTCGGCGTGGGCCAGCATGACCTCGGTGTCGCTGGCGACCATGTCGTCGCTGAGGGTGCTCATGAGCTCGAACATCCGCTCACGGGTCTCGCCCCGGGTGCCGGTCACGAAGTCGAACTCCCGCTCCCAGCGGTAGTACAGGTTCGGGAGAACGACGTAGTAGCCCGCGGTGCCGAGCCGCCGGGCCATGTCGTGGAGCTCCTCGCGCTTGCCCGGCGCGTCCATGAGGAACACGATCACGGGATGCGGCCCGCCCTCCTCGGGGTGGGTGATGAACGTGTTCATCGCCCCGTCACTCGTCGCGATGTCGACGTGATGCTCGATCATCGCCCGAACCTAGCCCTCACCCTCACCCTCACCCTCACCCTCACCCTCACCCTCACCCTCACCCTTGCCGGCCCGCCGCGCCCGCCCGGGCGACCGCGTGAACTGCTCGCTGGCGTCGTCGGCTCGGCGCTGGTCGTGCGTTGGTCCACATGCGGGCCATTCCACGACCAGTGTCGATGTCAGCTCGCAGCGGGGCGGCCCAGCGCGGGATCCATCGATCAGTGTCGGCGAGCGCGTTGCAGCGATCGTGGGCCGGAGCGAACCAGCTCGGCGAGTGCGCGTTCCACCTCCTGGGCCAGGATCACACTTGTGGTCTCCCGGGCGATGGGCCTCAGGGCTCCCACGGCGGTCGCGAGCTCGTCGGGTGTGGCGCCCCCGGCGAATCCGCTCCCCGAGCGCTCGACGAGCAGCTTGACGGTGTCGGCGACGGCCTTCGACAACCGTCGGCGAAGCAGATCGCGGATCATCGCCGACACCTCGATGTCGATACCCCCGGTGCGCAGACGGAGCGCGTGGTCGAGCAGTGTCGGGCTGGGGATGAACCACGTGCCGTCGGGGCGCGACTCCACGTAGCCGGCGTCGTGCAGCTCTGCGATGAGGCCGGGTCGAACGTCGGCCGTGTCGGCCACCAGGGCGACGAGCTCGTCGTGGGTCAGGGCGGCGGGTCGATCGTCCGACCAAGGTGCCCGCAAGGTGGCGTCGACACCGAGCCACTCCGCCACGGTGTGGGTGGGGTGGGTGGTCGTGACCAGCTCCCGGATCGTCTGCAAGGTGAGGCCGCGGTCGCGCAGCTCTGCGATGAGACCCAGGCGGTCTCGATGCTCTTGCCCGTACACGGCCTCGCGGCCCTTCTTGGCGGGCGGCGCCAGCACGTGCTCGGTCTGGTAGTACCGAATGGTCCGCTGGCTGACACCGCTCACCTCGGCCAACTCGACCAAGCCGTACTCGACCACGGGGTTGGGGTGGTGCTGCTCGCTGTTCACGCCTGCCATTCAACCACGATCGCAGAACCATGACAGTCGTTACTGGCGCGATATCTTGACAGTAACTACTGTCAGCGTTAGGCTCCGGGCATGGGTACGAGCATGCGCTTCGGCGAGCAAACCGTGATGGCCGTCCAATCGATCGAGCTGCACGGTTGCCGGGTCGTTTACCGCCACATCGGTTCCGGGCCGGTGGTCGTGCTGGTGCACGGTCTCGCCGGCACGATGTACACGTGGGACGCCATCGTGCCCGAGCTCGCCAAGCGCTACACCGTGGTGACGGTCGACCTGCCCGGGCACGGATCCTCGCAAGGCCCGGCGGGCGACTACTCGCTCGGCGCCTACGCCAGCGTTCTCCGCGACCTGCTCGATGGGCTCGGCCACGACTCGGCGACCCTGGTCGGGCACTCGTTCGGCGGTGGAGTCGCCTTGCAGTTCGCCTACCAGTTCCCGCAGCGATGCGAGCGGCTCGTCCTGGTCTCGAGCGGAGGGCTGGGAACCGAGGTCAGCCTCGCGCTCCGAGCTGCTGCGCTCCCCGGCTCCGAGCTTGTGATCCCCCTGCTCGCCCATCGGCACGTGATCGCCGCCGGTGTCGCGATCGGAGCATGGATGCGGGCCCTCGGCATCAGGCCGAGCAGGAGCCTGCTGCAGACGTGTCGGGCGTTCGCGACGCTGTCCGAGCCCCGGCGCCGCGCGACGTTCATCCACACCGTGCGCGCCGTCATCGATCACCGCGGGCAACGGGTGTCCGCTGGCGAACGACTCGCCCTGGCGGGCGAGAGGCCGAGCCTGGTCGTATGGGGAACCGACGATCGGGTCATCCCTGTGGCCCATGCGCACGCTGCCCATGAGGCCCTCCAGGGCGGACGGCTCGAGCTCATCGAAGGCGCCGGCCACTACCTGCACGTGAGCCACCCCGATCGTTTCGCCCGTGTCCTCGGCTCGTTCCTCGACGCCACCGAGCCCGTGATCGGCCACCGCCGGGCCGTGTGACGGTGTGATGGCTGCTTTCGTGGGTTATACTTCACAGTATGACTCACCGCGTCGGTGCCAAAGGGCAGGTCGTCATCCCCAAGGAGCTGCGAGACCAGCTCGGCATCGAACCAGGTGACGAGGTCAACTTCTGGCTCCACGATGACCACGTCGCCATCCGCCCGACCGACCATCGCCGCCCGCTCCGCGGGCGGTTCCCGGTTTCGGAGATGACCCACGAGCTCGAGCGTGAACGGGCCGCTGACCGCGTCCGCGAGGCTGCCCCGTGACCGTGGTCCTCGATTCGTGGGCGGTCCTTCGCTACCTGGAGGACGCCGGCCCTGCCGCCGAGGCTGTCAGCGACCTGCTCGGCCGGGAGAAGCCGCTGATGTCGTGGATCAATCTCGGTGAGGTCCACTCTGTCCTGCGACGACTCCACGGCGAGGACGCCGCCACCGAGACGGTTCGGGATCTGCGCGACGTGATCGACGCTCGACTCCCCGACGAGCGGCTCGTCATCGACGCCGCCCGGATCAAGGCCGGTCACCCGATGGCCTACGCCGACGCCTTCGCTGCGGCGCTCACCGTCGCCGTCGACGCCACCCTCTGGAACGGCGACCCGGAGCTCCTCGTCGACGGGTCGTCGTGGCGCTGGCGGGACCTCCGGTCATGACCCGATGACCGGCACGTTGCACTATCTCGCCGATGCCCGAGGCACGAGTCGGAATGCAGCCGGGCACTTGCCGCGCTTGGAGACTGAGCCGTCGGTACACTGCGGCCCCGCGCGCCGGCACGAGCGTGAG
>VFJJ01000208.1 GCA_009886115.1 Actinomycetota bacterium | reverse complement strand
TCGACCGTTGAGGACCCGGGTTGCGGGTACAGGAACCGGATGAGGCCGTAGGCGATCAGGGTCCCGGCGAGCTGCATGACGATGAACATGGGCACCGACGCCGGTTCGATCCCGGCGAACGAGTCGGACAGGGTTCGGGCGATGGTGACCGCCGGGTTGGCGAAGCTCGTCGATGACGTGAACCAGTAGGCGCCGGCGATCCATGCGCCCACGGCGAAGGCCACCGCGTTGGCCCGTCCGCTCCGCACACACCCGTGGATCACGAGCAGCAACCCGACGGTGGCGACAACCTCCGAGAGCCACAGCGCCCCGGACGATCGCGATCTCGACGAGAGCTCGATGGCCGGGAGCTCGAACATCACGTTGGCGATCACCGCACCGGCGCAGCCCCCGACCGTCTGCGCCACCATGTAGGCCACGGCCTCGCGGGTGGTCATCGTGCCGAAGAGCCGATCGAGGAGCGTGACGGCCGGGTTGAAATGAGCGCCCGACACTGCGCCGAACATCAGGATCAGTCCCACCAGGGCACCGGCCGTGGCGGCGGCGTTCTCCAGCAGTTGGATGCCAACGTCGTCGGGCGACAACCGGCTGGCCATGATCCCCGAGCCCACGACGGCCACGATCAACAAGCACGTTCCCAGCGCCTCGGCGACCAGTCGACGGTGCAGCTCGATGTCGAGTCGACCGGTCCCGGTCTCGGGCTCGTGCGCGAGATCGGTCACCGCTCGACTCCGGCGACCAGGGCGGTGATCCGCTCGCGAAGCTCGACGACCACAGCATCGAACGCCGCCTTCGTGCCCGCCGGCACCGGGTCGGGAATCGACCAGTGCAGCCACTCCGGCGGAGCATCCAGGTCCTCGTGGGCCTGGTCGCACACGGTGACCACGAGCGGAGGCCGCTGTAGGACATCGGCAATCGTCCGGGGCTCCGCACCGGGCAGGTCGAGGTGCGCGCGACGGGCTGCCGCCACGGCAGCGGGATGCACCCGGTCGGCCGGATCGGTCCCCGCGGACGTGGCCGCTTCCTTCGTGACGTGTCGCCACAGAGCAGCGGCGAGCTGCGAACGGGCCGAGTTCCGGGTGCAGATGAACAGGGCCGCGCTCGAACGCAACGGACGACCAGGAACCAGCCCCACCAGAGCATCCCGCCGGAGATGGACATAGCGCCGGCGGCCGTCACCACTTGATCGGGACCGGGTGATCAGCCCGACACGCTCCAGCACGTCCAAATGATGCGCCAGCAGGTTCGACGCCACACCCGCAACTGCCAGCAGCTCGACCGACGCCCGGTCGGAACGGGTGAGCTCGTCGACGATGGCGAGCCGAACCGGATCGCCCAACGCGCCGTGGCGCTCCGCTCGCTCGAACATGGTGGGCAGCGCTCGCATCGCTGCTTCATATCACTCAATAGTACTTGACTCAAGTTCGACGGAGCCTCTTGCTCCGACCCATCGGCGCGACACGGAGGCCGGCGCACTCTGCGCCGGCCTCCGTGCTCCCCGCTGGTGCTGGGGTACCTACGACGACTGCACCCGAGGGCGCAGGGTTTGGGGCCGGATCAGGTGGGGAGGGCGACGATCCGGTTCTGCGGACCCGGAGCCACGCCGCCGGGGCTGGCGGAGAGGTAGTCCTCGAGGGCGTCGATGTCCTGGGCGCCACCGATGACGTTGGTTCCGAACGTCGGGAGCACCGTGTAGTTGTCGCCCCCGGCGGCCATGAAGTTGTTGACGTTCACCCGGTAGTTGGTGCCCGGGTCGATCGTGACGCCGCCCAGCTTGATCGACGTCGGATCGATGTAGTCACCGCCGAGCGGGTCTCCCACGTCGTAGGAGTGCTCGTAGGTGAAGCCGTCCGAGACCTGCATGATCCGCGCGAACGGCTGGATCGCCGACCACTGCTGCTCGAGGAGCAACTCGATCTGCGCACCCGTCAGCGTGAGGGTCACCAGGCTGTTGCCGAAGGGCTGCACCGTGAACGCCTCGCCGTAGGTCACCACGCCGTCGCCTTCACCAGCAGGCGACTGCGGGAACGTGAGGTCGGCCCGGATTCCGCCCGGGTTCATGAAGGCGATCTGAGCCCCGCCCGACACGGCCGACGACGCCAGCTGCGCGTCCGCGATCACGTCACCGAGGGCCGACTCGCCGGCCGAGTTGTTCGTCCGAGTGATCGTGGCCGTGATGTTCCCGATGGGCCGGTTCGCCAACGGGGTGACGAGCGTCTCGTACTTGGTCACGATGGCGGTCTCGACCGGGTCCTTGGCGACGGTGTTGGTCACCAACCGGTTGAGGGCCACGGCGCTCACCATGTCACCCGTTGCCGGGTCGATCTGCATGTCGATGTCGGTCAGTATCTGTCCGTTCTGACCGGCGCTGGTGACCACCTTCCCATCGATGATGCAGTTGTACGCCCGGTGCGTGTGGCCGGTGACCACGACGTCGACGGCGTCGTCGAGGTTGTTGACGATCCCGACGATGGGCCCCGACACACCGGTGCAGTCGTTGATCGTGCCGCCCGTCGGGACGCCACCCTCGTGCACCAGCACGACGATGGACTCGACGCCCATCCCCTGCAGCACCGGCACGAGCGCATTGACGGTGTCGGCCTCGTCGTTGAAGGTGAGGCCGGCGACACCGGACGGTGTGACGATCGACGGTGTCGCCTCGAGGGTCATCCCGATGAAGGCCACCTTCTCGCTACCGACGTCACGCAGCTTGAAGGCCGGGAACAGCGGATCGCCCGTGGCGTCCACGCTCACGTTCGCCGCCAGGAACTCGAAGTCGGCTCCGGCGAACGGATCGCCGTCGAGACACCCGTCGGTCGGGTGACAGCCGCCGCTCTGCATGCGCAACAGCTCGGCGGCGCCCTCGTCGAACTCATGGTTGCCGACCGCGTTGTAGTCGAGGCCCAAGGCGTTCATGGCCTCGATCGACGGCTCGTCGTGGAACAGCGCCGACAGCAACGGGCTGGCCCCGATGAGGTCACCGGCGGAGACGACGACGGTGTTGTCGGGGTTGGTCGCCTCGAGGCTCTTCACCCACGTCGAGAGGTACTCGACGCCGCCGTGAGGAACACCCGAGAGGTTGGTCGGCTTCAGCGCGCCGTGGAAGTCGTTGAGGCCGAGCAGCTGCACCTTCACCGGCAGCTTGGCCAGCAGAGCGGCACCATCGAGACGCAGGAGCTGCGTCTTGCCGAAGCCGTCGTTGTCGTTGACGATGAGCACCTGACCGTCGGCCATGAGGCCGATGCTCTCGACCTTCTCGTAGCGGTATCCGTGCTCGGCGATCAGGTCGACGAGCAGGGTCTTGGCGAGCACCTGCGAGGACGCGTTGACGGGGCACGGAGCCGGGTCGGCCGGGCAGGTCGTGGGAGTCACACCGTCGATGGAGAAGCTGTACACCTTCTTGATGGCCGCCGCGGCGCCAGCCACCGAGTCACGCTCGATGACCATGAACGTCGTGTCGTCGATCGCCGTGATCTCCGACAGGCCGTACGCGAGCGCCGTCGAGACGGGGTTGGCGACGTCGAGCGGGTAGGCGTAGAACGCCCACGCTCCCGTGGCGGGGGTGTAGCGACCGATGCGCACCATGCCGGTGCCCTGCTGGTCGAGCCACTCCCGCTGGAAGGCCACGTACACCTGCTCGTTGCCCGTTGCCTCGCTCCCGGTGACGGTCACGCCTTCGAAGCCCCACTGGATCTTCTGGGCGGCCACGGCTGCGGGAAGTTGCACCGTGAGCTGCGCCTGTGCGTCACCGTTGGTGCGCACCAGGAAGTTCGACGTGGTGGCGCTGCCTTCGCTGACCACCCAGAATCCCTGACCGGCCGCGTCGGGCTGGCCCGAGCCGTCGAGTCGGACAGCAATGCCCTCGAGGTCGAGGCTCAGCTTCGCTCCACCCTGGGTGAGACGCTGGACCTGGGTGATGACGGCCGGCTCGACGCTCGAGTCCATGGTGTAGATGGGGCTTCCGATGACTGCGCCGAGGGCGCTGTCGCTCACGCTGTAGACCGTGTCGCCCGTCCCGGCCGAGAATCCCGACAGGGCACTCCACGGCAGGGCCTGGCTCACGGGGGGATCGGCGTCGACCGACACGATCGTGGGGTACGTGCCCCACGCGTTCTGACCACCGAAGATCGACAGCGTGCCGTCACCTTCGTTGGCCGTGACGACGAGGTTGCGTCCGGGGATGGCGAGCACGCCTTCGGGCGCGGCACCCGTCGGCAGGAGCTGGCGGAACTCGGCCTGCCGGTTGGCACCCATCCGCCAGACCTGGAGGAAGTTCCCCCGCTCGGATGCGACGAACAGGAAGTTGCGGGTACCCCACTTGCCTGAGTCGATGCCCTCGGGCTCGGTGCCCTTGGCGGCCGACCGGGCATCCGGGTAGTGCCCGTGACGGACCGCCTCGAGCTCGAAGGCGACACCCGGGTCGAACGCGACCCCGCCACCGGCGCCGAAGACGGTGAACCCGCGCCCACCGGAGAGCGCGGATTCGCCCTCGTTGGCGGTGACGAGCCCCGAACCGTCGATCCAGGCGATCCCGTCAGGGATCCGGGGAGAGTTCGTGATCTGCTGGTCGAGCAGGATCTCCCGGTCGTTGAGGAGGTCGGCCTTGTGGGTGACGGTTCCCGCGCTGAAGTGCTGGATCACCGCCCCGTTGGCCAGGTTGATCTTGACGATGTGGTTGTTCTCCTGCAGCGTGACGGCCGCGACGTTGTTCGACGCGATCTTGACCGACTCCGGTTCCGGGTCGGCCGGGTTGATCGCCGCCAGGCCGCTCACGTTCACGGTGCGAACGGCCCATGCCGCCGGGTTGTTCGCCGGCAGGATGTCGATGATCGCAACGAAGCCCGGGACGGCCGGGGAGACCTCGTTCTCGATGGCGATGGCAGCCCATCGACCGGTCGCCGACATGGCGATCGAGTCGGGCTCACCGCCGATGGGGATGGTGCGCACGATCGACCGGTCGCTCATCCTGATCACGGCGACGTGGCTCGAATCGCCCGTCGCAGGGGTCTGAGCGGCGTCGGAGTCGATCACCGTCGCCAACGCCCACTTGCCTCCCGGGCTCACCGCGACCGACGTGGGCTCGACCTGGCCGGCGACGCCGAGCGAGACGAAGCCGTCAGCCACCGGGTTGGCCGGGTCGGTGATGTTCACGAACCCGATCGAGGCGCCGGGGGCGCTGGTGACGAGGAGGGTCTTGCCGTCGGGAGTTGCGGCGACGATCTCGGCGCCGGCACTGCCGAGGTCCGCCGTGTTGAACGTCGACAGCGGGGTGAACCAAGGACCGGCGGCCCGGGGTGTACCCGGCGGATCAGCTTGGGCCATCGGAACGAGCACGGCACCGCTGGCGATCGTGACCGCGGCAGCAATGGCGATGACTCCTCTCCGACCTGATCTCGGGCGCGGCTGGACATGACGGTTTCGGCCGAAGCCGGTGCGTACGTTCACCAGGATCTCTCTGTCGCTCGTGGGTGTCGTGATTGGTCGCCGTGCGCGCGCATCGAGCCCGACCACCTCGGCCGAAGGTACGAGGTCCATGTGTACCGATTGCGTTGCTCAGCCAGCGATTGGCTGACCACCACGTGAACTCATCGTGACGCCGACCAGCTCCCGTCGCGATCGATCCGAGATCGCATGTCGGGGCAAGGCAGCCGGCACCCCACGGTGCCCCGATCGCGGGTCGGTCAGGGTCATGATCGCCAACCACATGGCGACATCGGCCACGACCTCGTAGCACGAGCCGTGAAGCACGTCGCCCGGACGGAGGAGCCCGGGCCGGCCCGGGAGCCGTACCGACGCCCACCCGGCACCGAGCTCGACCAACTCCAACTGCCACCAGCACGCGAACGGCGTCGATTCCAGGATCCGTGACGCGTCCGCCGTGGTGATCAACGGCTGCGCCATCGGATGAGCATCCCACCCGGCACCAACGCGCTGCACTCCGATCGGCTGATACCGGCCGTGAGCGCCGATCGATGGCCGTCGTCCGCACCCTCCTCGTTCCCGCCACCATGAAGCTCCTCGGTGAACGAAACTGGTGGGCGCCCGCGCCGCTGCGCCGCGTCCACCAACGATTCGGGCTCCACGAAGCCCCGTCGCACGCGCCGCACGTATCGCACGCACCCGACGCCGACTTCGCTCTCAGCCAGGCCAACAGCCGTAGCGGTGAGCTGACCAGATCAGGACGATGATGGGCGATCGTCCGGTCGATCGAGGAGTTCCACGATGATCCGGCGCGACGGTCTCGGTCGTCGGTTGCGACCCGTCCGCATCGTCAGCCACGGGTTCGACCGTAACCCGTGTCGATCGTTCTTCGCACCGACCAGGGTTGAAACCGGCTGGCCCCGTCGGGGACCCCTCGAACGCTGTAGAGCTGATTGTCTACAACTGGTAGGGTGGCTCCATGCCCGGTTCCACCACGATCCGTGTCCCAATCCAGCTCCGAGAACGTCTCCGGCGAGTCTCCCAGGATCGCCACACGACCTTGACCGACACGCTCCGCGACGCCCTCGAAGCGCTCCGACGTGAGGAGTTCTACGACGCGTTGGCCCGAACCGAATCTGCGCTGCGCGCCGACCCGGCCGCATGGTCTGCGTACCGGGCCGAGGCCGACCTGTGGACACGCGAGCTCGACAGCCCGGAGCCTCACGAGACATCGTGAACGATCTCCTCGCCGGCGACGTCGTACTCGTCGACCTGGGCGTGCCACAGGGATCCGAAGCCGGGTTCGTCCGCCCGGCGGTCGTCGTGTCAGCGCCCGGTCTGTTGCGTCGAAACCTGGCCACGATCTTCGTCGTGCCCTGCACCACAACAGCGCGCACCATTGCTTCACACGTCGAGATCACACCCGACACGCTCAACGGCCTCACGACGACAACCTGGGCGCAGGGCGAACAACTCCGCTCCATCGTCCGGACCCGATGCGTCCAACGGCTCGGCAACATCGGACCCCCAGCACTCGAACAGCTCCGCGAGATCGCAGCGTTGCTGATCGACATCCGCTGAACCGGCGCCTTCGCCAACAAGGGCGACGTTCCGAGCCGATGCGAAACAAGCAAGAGATCGGTTCCGAAGCACTGTGCTCACCCTCACACAGGAGCAAGGCCGGAATGTCGATGCTTCTGACCTGCGGGTTGTCCGTGTTGTGGGGCGAGCAAGAATCGAACGTGCGACCTCATCCTCATCAGCTATCGAATCTCATCGAAGCGACCCGTGTCGTCGCCATCGAGCCGATGGCCGCGCTCCGCGAGTAACCGCCCATCAGCACCGTGGGAACTGGCCGAAGCCGGCATGCCGTATCCCGCGCGAGCGACAACCGAAATGGAGGCCTTATTGCTACGGAATGTCGCCTCACCGCGTGGTATTCTCATCAAACGTTGCTCGCACCACTGTGCTCGGAGCCATTTCCCCGATGAATGTCGCCACGCCACCCCACGGGATCCTCGAGAGGGCCTCCGCGACGAACCGGGCTCACTTGAGTCGTCTCGCTGGCCGCGGCAAGGCGATCCGTCTCGCCCCGGGGCTGTACGCCGTCGGCGCGACCCTTCCCCCAGAACAGGTCGCCAACCAGCATCTCTACGAGATCGTCGCTAGCGTCGTTCCCGGCGGTGTGCTCTGCGGCCGCACCGCCCTCGCCGGCGGTCGGCCCTCCTCCGGAGAGCTCTTCGTCGCCTCCCCCGATCCCCCACGCAGATCACCATTGCGGCTCCCCGGTGTCGTGATCGTCCCGGTCATCGGGCCGGAGCGACTGCCCGGTGACATGCCGATGCCGGCGGGACTGTTCGTGTCGGGTCCAGCACGAGCGCTCGTGGAGAACGTCCACCTGCGAGGCCGACCACCTCGCCACCGTGCAGGCACCGATGTGGTCGAGGACCGCATCGACGACCTGGCCAGGACGGGAGGCGCCGGCCGCATCCTCACCGTCTTGGCTCAGCTCGACGTGATCGCTTCGTCATTCGCGCCCGAGGCGGTCGGAGCAGTACGCAATCGACTGACCGCCGTGTTGGGGTCGGTCACCAGTCCCGTCACACCCACATCTCACCGTCTCGCCGCACGCCTCGCCGGCACGCCCTACGACGCCCACCGAATCACAATGCTCGCCGCGCTCGTCGAGGTGCTCCAGTCACGAGCACCAACGCCACGACCCACGCTCGGTCCGAGCACCCGTTGGGAGTGGCTCCCCTTCTTCGAGGCGTACTTCTCGAACTACATCGAAGGCACCGAGTTCGGCGTCGACGAGGCCCGACGAATCGCTGTCGACGGCCTCGTATCAACAGAACGCCCAGAGGACGCGCACGACGTCGCTGCGACGTACCGTCTCGCTGTCGACCCCGTCGAACGACGCCGCGTCCCCGCGACCAGCGACCAGCTGCTCGATGCGCTCTGTGAACGTCACGCCGTCTTGATGGCAGCCAGGCCCGACAAGCAGCCCGGGAAGTTCAAGACCGTCGCCAACTACGCCGGCGGGTACCCCTTCGTTAGCCCCGAGCTCGTCGAGGGAACACTCCGGCGCGGATTCGACCAGCTCAACCCGCTCGTCGACCCTTTCGCACGAGCGGTAGCGATGATGCTCCTGATCACCGAGTGCCACCCCTTCGTCGACGGCAACGGCCGCGTCGCCCGACTCGCCGCCAACGCGGAACTCAGCGCAGCCGGACAGGTCCGCTTCATCATCCCGACCGTGTACCGCACCAACTACCTCGTCGCCCTCAACGCCATATCCAACGGCGCCGACCCAGGCCACTCCATCACCGCCGTCCTCGACTTCGCACAACGCTGGACCACCGCGATCAACTGGACCAACTTCCAAGACGCCGATACCCAGATGCGCGCGTCCAACGCCTACACCGACCCCGGCATCGCCGACGCCGCCGGCCTCCGCCTGACGCTCCCCGGCACCATCGCACCCTGAGGTATCCAAGACGCGCCACCGTCGCCCAGGCTGTGCCACCAGATACGCCGAACAGCTCGGCAACATCCGAACCGCTGCACTCGACCAGCTACGCGAGATCACAGCCATGCTGGGGGTACGTCCCGCCCGGCTGCAGACTCGGATCGGACGACGGCGCGCTCGGGGGCGACGGACCGCCCGGTTTCTCGGCCTCCAGCGATCCCGGTGCGTACCAGAGACGGCGGGCGGGGGCGGGCGGGGGCGGGCGAGCGGTCGTCAGGAGCGCATCGCAGGCCCCAGAGCCAACCTCCGTCGTCCACGATCCCCTTTGGTAGAGCTCGTCGGGCGTCCGATGAGCCCATCAAGGGAGTTCTGATGCCGTCCTCCACTCCTGGACGAGTTCTGCATGCAGCACGGCACCAGCGAGATTCTCGGGCATGATCCCCACGACTTCGTCGACGCCGGTCGCCGACGCCGACCGGATCGCTTGAAAGCGGTGCTCGTGCGCAGCCTCGCCGATCTCGCGGGTGAACTGGAGGTCGTCGCGAATGAGATCGGCTGGATCGACTTCGAGTGCCTCCAAGGTCTCGCGGTGGGTGAGGTCGAGCACCTTCGTGAGCTCGACGGTGACTCGCCAGATCTCGCGGGGTAGCAGGTCGTCGACCGTCAGGCCCTGCCGATCAGCTTGTCGTGTCAACTCGGCGACAACGCACGGCCGAGTCGTGCACAGGTAGATCACTGGGAAGCTGTGTGGCGGGTTGAAGCGACCTCCGAAGCGACGGGCCCCATCACCGCTTCGTGGATCGAAGCCGCTCGCCTGATTCCGGAAGCCGGCCACCGAGAGCGCTGTCCCGGCCAGCGTGGCGAGCTTGCTTGCGTCGAACACCGGCATGTCAGGCGGTCACACCCTCCGCCAGCGCCAGCAGCAGGTCGATGACGCGTTGGTACCGGCCTTGGGCGATGAGGTCGAGTGGCTTTTCGTAGCCAAGGTCAGGGTTGGGAGAGCGCAACCAGAAACGGGCTGCACTGTCACGCATCACTCTCCGGGCGAGGTCGACGACGGCCCGGAGTTCGAGCAGTCGCTCCTCAGCGTCGCGTCGTGGAACAGCGGCCTCCGCCTTCCAGCGACTGACACTGCGCGGGTTGGTGTCGCTGACCCGTGCGATGTCGGCGGTGTCGACCACGTCGCCCTCGTAGAGATGCTCGAGCAATGAAGCAAGTGTCGTCATGGATCCCTCGTCGAGCTAGAGCGTAGCAAAACGTCGTGTGTATGTCGTACCATACGTCGAACGCTTGTCAAGGAGAACTTTCTTGGACTCGAACTCGGCCAGGGCTTCATCTCCACAACGGCGAACACAACGACAAGGCGGTCGACCGGTGCGTCGGGCCAGCGGACCTCTTCAACCCCGATCTGCTCGCCCTCCCCTGGGCGATCATCAATGACGCCTGGACCGAAGGACACCCAGAGCTACTCAACACCCTCAGGAACCACGGAACCAAGTTGCTCGTCGCCACACAGGCCCTTGTGGCGGGTCTGGACGGTGAAGGCTTTCGACCTCGCCGACAAACCGACTGATGGGCCTCTCCATCGTCCCGGG
>VFJJ01000194.1 GCA_009886115.1 Actinomycetota bacterium | reverse complement strand
GGGCACCCCTGTCGGGACTCGCCCAACGGGTTCACAGGTTCCCGCGTTCTTCGCATGCCGGCCCCCGCCACATGCCGGCCCCCGCCACATGCCGGCCCCCGCCACATGCCGGCCCCCGCCACATGCGGGGCCGGGTGCGGGGCCGGGTGCGACGATGGGGGGCGGTCGGTCACTCGGTGAGGTTCCGGGGGCGCGAGCGCGACAGGTGGGCGCCGGCGTCGGCCAGGATCAGCTGGCCGGTGATGCAGCGGGCCAGGTCGGAGCAGAGGAAGACCGAGAGCCGGGCCAGCTCGTCGTGCTCGACCATGCGCCGCAAGGGCGTGCTGGCGACGATGTTGGCGACGTGCTCGTCGGTGAACACCGGCCGCACGGTCTCGGTGAGCGTGGTACCCGGGGCGATGGCATTGACCCGGATGCCGTGCGGGCCCCACTCGACGGCCATGGTCCAGGTGAGGTGGTTCACGGCGTGCTTCGCGGCGGCATAGGGCTCCAGCCCAGGAGATGGGCGCGTCGTCTCACCTGATGAGACGTTGAGGATCACCCCACCGCGCCCCTGCTCGATCATCACCCGGGCCCCGGCGATCGCGCAGAGCATCGTGGTGAGCACGTTCTGCTCGAGGAGATCACGGATGTGCGCGGCGTCGATCCCCACCAGCGGCACGGCAGCGCGCCCCGCGTGCATCCCCACGTTGTTGACGAGGATGTCGAGCGCGCCGAGCTCGCCGACAACCCGGCCCACGAGCGCCGCCACCTCGGCTTCGTCGCGCACGTTGGCGACCGCGACCATCGCCCGTCCACCCTCGGCCACGATCTCGTCGACGACCGCCCGGGCGGGCTCGGGACGGATGTCGTTGACCGCGACGGCGGCTCCCGAACGGGCGAGCCAACGGGCGATCTCACGGCCGATGCCCGCGCCGGCACCGGTGACGATCGCGGTCTTGCCCTGCAGGTCGATCTCGATGCTCACGGGAGCGCCTTCCGTAGCTCAGCTGAGCTTCAGCCCGACGCGGACCGCGTCGTGGCCGGGAATGGTACGGGCCAGCACCTGCATGGCCCGGTCGATCTCAGCGAGCGTGTAGACCTCGCCGAGCAACGTGGAGGTGTCGACCGACCGGCTGGCGAGAAGATCGACGGCGCGCTGCATCGAGTCGGGGGTGAAGCCGCAGCCACCGTGGATCGTCAGTCCCTTCAAGGGAATCCAGTCGGTCACGAGGCCCGGGTTCGGGGTGAAGTGCTTCAGCCCGGCGAGCACGACGTGACCGCGGGCCCGCACCAGCTCGAGCGCCAGGTTGACCGTCTGGGTGACCGAGGCGACATCCATCACCACGTCGGCCATCCGTCCGCCGGTGATCTCCCCCACCCGCTCGACGGCGTTCTCGACATCGACGGCGATGGTGTCGCTGGCACCGATGGCGAGCGCCGCAGCGAAGCGCAGCCGGTCGTCGGAGGTTCCGGTGACGATGATGCGCCCGGCACCGGCGGCCTTGGCGGCAACGACGCACGTGAGCCCCTGATGGCCCGGACCTTGCACCACGACCGTGTCGCCGGGCCTGATGCAGCCCACCCAGTTCATGGAGTTGGCCAGAGGCTCGAACAGGGTGAGCTCGTCGGCCGGGATGTCGTCGGGAAGCTTGTACAGACGGGTGTTGGGCAGCAGCACCATGTACTCGCCGTACCCGCCGAAGAGGTACGGGGCCTCGTCAGCCGAGAACTCGTAGCCGTAGACCCTCAAGCGATGGCACATCTCGTCAGCGGCGCAGCCGAGGCAGGTGCCGCAGACGAGCACCTCGTCGACGGCCACCCGATCGCCTTCGCGCACGCGCCAGGACGCGGCCGCCTCGGGTGAGAGCTTCTCGATGCGCCCCACGATCTCGTGACCGGGAATCGTCGGGAAGATCGAGCTCGGCGTGAGCCTCGTGCCGTGGAACTGGGCGATGTCGCTGCCGCAGAGGCCGACGGCTTCGGTGCGCAACACCGCGCCGCCCGGCGGAGGGTCGGGGATCGGGAACTCGCGAACCTCGAACGCCCCCTCGCCCGTGAACACCGCGGCGTGACACGTACCAGCCATCAGTTCCCTCCCCAGCTCGTCGCCCTCGACTCCAACGCCCTCGGCTCCGACATCACGGCTCGAGCACGACCTTGATCGCGCCGGCAGCCCGGTCGGCAGCGACCCGGAAGGCCTCGGGGGCATCGTCGAGACCGAAGCGGTGCGTGACGATGGCCTCGGCGATCTCGGGCTGCTCGGCCAACATGATCGCCGCGTTGTCGAAGTCGCGACCGCCGGCGTGACGGCAGTACGCCATCGACTGGAGGATCGTGAGCTCCTTGACGAGCGAGGTCGTGCCCGGCAGCGGGACCATGTCGAAGTACACGCCGAGGAGCACGAGCCGGGCTCCCGGGCGAGCCAGGTCACACGCGGCGGCCACCGCCGACGCCGATCCGGCAGCATCGACGACCACGTCGTACTCGCCGCTGGTCGAGCGACCCACGCCGATCTTCTCGGCCGCGGCCAGCTGGGCCGGATGCCGCGCGACCACGTCGACCTCGCAGCCGAGACGTCGAGCTGCCGCCGCGGCGAGCAGGCCGATCGAGCCTCCGCCGACGATCGCCACCCGCTCGCCACCCTGGGTCGACGCCCGCCGGATGCCGTGCAAGGCCACCGATGCCGGCTCGCACAAGGCGGCGTTGGCCACCGGGAGCGCCCGGGGCAAGGGAACGAGGCAGTGGGGGTCGACGATGATCTCGTCAGCCAGGCCGCCGTCCCAGAAGATCCCGTAGTTCGTGAAGTTCCGGCACCGGTTCGAGACCCCGGCCCGGCACTGGTCGCACTCGTGGCAGGGGGCGATGGGCTCGATGGCCACCGGCGTGCCGTCGGGCAGCTCGCCGCCGAACTCGTGGCCGATCGTGTAGTCGGCCGGCCCCATGGCGAGCATGTTGAGGTCGGTGCCACAGATGCTGGCGCTACGGATCCTGATGCGAACGCCGTCGCTCCCGGGCGCCGGCTCGGGGGACGGGACTTGCACCACCTTGATCCCGTCGGTGGTGTTCCTCACGGCTCTCATGGGCATTCCTCGCCAGCGCTAGGTGGTCAGGAGCTCGAGCACCCGGTCGACGATGGCGTCGGCCCGGGCGAGCAGCAGGTGTTCAGCCGTGCCGCCCAACGGGTGTTCCATCACCGCAGTTCGGGCTCGGGCCAGACCGAAGCTCGATGCCACCGTTCGGGTGAGGGTCTCGAAGTGCGTCGTGGTGACGACGACGGTCGGGATACCGCTCTTCTCCAGCTCGACGAGGTCGTGGACACTCCACGACGTGCACGATCCTCAATCGGCCGATCCCGTGAGCACGAGATCGGCACTGGCTCGAACCGCGGCGAGCTCGTCGTCGTCGGAGGGCGTGGCGGCGCCGCCCCGCTTGGCCACCGTCGTGCCGACCACGGCGCCCGTCCGCTCGGCGAGACGACGGGCGACGTGCTCCATGACCAAGCGGGCGTTGGGTTTTCCGTTGTCGAGCACGACGATCCGGCGACCGGTCAGGACGGTCGGGGCCGGAGCCAACTCGGCCGGCGGGGTTCCGACGTCACCTTCGGGGGACAGGATGCGAATCACAGCTTCTCCTTTGCGACCAATGAATGATCGAGACGATCGAGATGATTGCGATGATTGCGATGTTCCGTAGGCCGAGGCGGGCCCGGGGGCCCGGGGGAGCTCACGGTTCGAGGGCCAGCGTGACCGACGTGGTCACGCCCCACGACGGGATGACGCACGAGTGCTTGCCGGCGCCGCCGGCGACGAACACCTTGACGTTGTCGGGGCTGTCGGTCATGGGCAGGAGATGGTCATCGGGCACGGAGTGCATCCACGGGCGCCAGCGCCGATTCGCGAAGGCCTCGCGGAAGGCCGACGCCGGCAGGCGGGCCCGCTCGTACAGGTACGCCGACACGTCGGCTCGAGACCAACCGGCGGCGGCGATGGTGGCTGCGTGCTCGGGGCACAGCGCCACGAAGAACTCACCCTCGGAGATACAGGCGTTGTTCATCCCCAATGACGCCATGGCCGACGCGGCCTTTTCGAGGATGCCGGCCGGTTCGTCGGACTCCATGTCGTGGAAGTTGTGGGGGTTCTCGCCGCAGTGGACGGTGACGGCCGACTCGGCGTCGACACCGGCGCTGCGGTGGTAGCCGCCCCAGGGCGACGCAGCGACGTTCTCGCCGACGCAGTAGGTGTACTTCGACGGTTGCCCCTGGGTCGACGCATCGCCGGTCCCCGGAGACGCCCCGGCGACGTGGAGCAACACCAAGCGCACGGCTCGCCCGACCGTGGCGTTGGCCCGGTTGCCGGGGCCGAACACGCCCAGGCCGCTGTTGAAGCCGAGATCGTCGACGGCTCGGCCGTGCACGATCGTCAAAACCGACACGGGGTGGGTGGTGGCGTTCACGCCCCGGAGGTTCACCCGGGGCACACCCAGCGCCCGGATCGCCGTCACCAGCACGGGCATCCACTCGGGCCGGCATCCGGCGAGCACGGCGTTGACGGCGATCGAGCGCCGGGTGGCCTTGCCGAACCGGGGTGCGAGCACGGCCACGACCTCGTCAGGGTCGCGACCGGCGCAGGCCCCCAGCATGGCGGCGACCCGATCCTCGGTCGGGGCCACCAACGGCAGGCCGTCGCCCCAACCCCGGGCCTCGAAGAGCTCGTACAGCGCCTCGGGGGAATCGTCGAACAGGTCGAGGAACGCCATGTCTTCGGTGGGCACGTCCCGAGTCTCACGCCTGCCCTCAGCGGGCGGCAACACATCGCATCGGCGAGTGCGCCAAGCTTGGCTCCAACGCAGACCCGCGGGGGTCGCGACCGGCCTGGGGGCAAGCCATGCGTGGAGTCGGGGTCGTCGAGTTCGGTGGGCCGGAGGTGCTGCGTCTCGTCGAGCTCGACGAGGTGAACGCCGGTCCTGGACAGGTGCGCATCAGGGTGCACGCGGCTGCGGTGAGCCCCACCGACACCCATCACCGCATCGGATCGCGGGCTGCGGCGCTCGCCAAGGATCCCCCGCCGTACATCCCGGGTATGGACGCGGCGGGCGTGATCGACGAGATCGGCGACGGCACCGAGACCGACCTCTCGGTGGGCGACGCCGTCATGGCCATGGTGATCCCCAAGGCGAGTCATGGCGCCTACCGCGAGAGCCTCGTGCTGTGGGCCGACGCCGTGGCTCGGGCTCCCGTCGGGTCGAGCCACGCCGAAGCCTCGACGTTGCCCATGAACGGGCTCACGGCTCGCCTGTCGCTCGACCAGTTGGCGCTGCGGCCGGGCCAGACCCTCGCCGTGACGGGCGCGGCGGGCTGTTACGGCGGATACGTCGTCGAGCTGGCCAAGGCCGACGGATTGCGCGTCGTCGCCGATGCGTCGGCCGTCGACGAGGCGCTCGTGCGCAGGCTGGGTGCCGACATCGTGGTGCCCCGCGGCGATGACGTCGCGGCGAGCATCCTCGCCGCCTGCCCGGGAGGCGTCGACGGCCTCGCCGACGGGTCGGTGCAGAACGAGCTCGTCGTGAGCGCCATCAGAGACGGCGGCGCGTACGCCTCGGTACGGGGCTGGGCGGGAACCGGCGAGCGCACCATCACCTTCCACACCGCCTGGGTGCGTGAGTACGACCGCCGGGCCGACCTGCTCGACCGGCTCCGTGCTCAGGTCGAGGCCGGGGCGCTGAGCTTGCGAGTGGCGGCCGTGATCGACGCCTCGGCTGCTTCCGAGGCCCATCGCCGCCTCGAGGCCGGCGGCGCCCGCGGCCGGTTCGTCATCGCCTTCCCGTGACCGACCGGGTAGGGCCCCTACGATCGACCCCTGGCAGTGATGCCCGGGACGGGTGAGGGCAGGCGGAGGGTCACGGGACGAGGCGGGACGGGTTAGCGCAGGCGCATGGTGACGGGACCGGCAGCGGCGTCGACGCCGGCCATCCAGCCGGCGTCGATCTCGACCGGACGGGTCGGCACCAACCGTCCGAGGCGCTGGCGGTCGAGGAGCCGCCCGTCCTGTTCCACCACGAGCTGCGCCGACCGCACGAGCTGGTCGACTCGAGCGATGAGCCGGTGACGCCCCGGCGGTCCGAGCCCGAGCGTGATCGCGCCAGGAGCCACCCACAGCAGCGGCGCATCGCAGACGATGGCGACGGGAGCCGCGGGCCAGGACCCGCCCCTCAGATACGCCACGACGGCCGGGGCCACGGCCCGTCCGGCCAGGGAGCACACGTCGGCCGCCTCAGCCGGATGCACGAGGTTCCCCACGGCGAAGACACCCTCGCGAGACGTGTGCCCGCCCTGGTCGGTGACAGGGCCGCGTGACCCGGGGTCGATCGTCAGCCTGCCGATGCGGGCCAGCTCGTGATCGGGAATCCAGTCGCCGCTGAACACGACCGTGTCGCACTCGATCCGCCGAACGCGGGCGGTGCCGATTTCGGTGATCTCGACCGCTTCGACGGTGCCGTGCCGGCCGATGATCGCGGTCACCCGCGAGCTCGTGTGGACGGGCGCCCGCCACCGGAGGGCCGCGCCGACGCGCGCCGTCGCGAAGGTCTGGTGGCGACGGTGCTCGGTGACCAGCGCCACCGTCCGACATCCGGCATGCGCCAGGGTCATGACCGCTGAGAACGACACGTGCTCGGCGCCTACCACCACGGCACGGCGGCCTACTTGTGCCTGCGTCATCGCGTTCATCGCCAACTGCTGCAAGGCTCCCGTGGTCAGGACTCCCCGCCCCGGGCGATCGCCGGCAACCGCGCGGGCCGCCCGCGGGCGCTCGCGACATCCGGTGGCCAACACGACCGCCGACGCCGTGATCTCGCCCGGACCGTCGGCACTGGCGATCGTGAGGCGTTGCCCGCCCGTGCTCGTTGGGGCGTGACCCGCGGGCCCGGCGTCGTCGGAGTCGCTGATCGCGTCGCCCGCCGCGGTACCGCCGGACGTCCAGCCCCCCGCACGGATCGCGTCGCCCGTCCGGGGCTCGCCGGACGCCCAGCCCGTGACCGTCGTGGCGCACAGGAGGTCGACGCCCCACTGCCGGGCCCGCGCCACCAGCGTCGAGGCATAGCGAGGGCCGCTCATCACTCGATGGAGGTCGCGCACCCCGAACCCGGTGTGGGCGCTGTGGCGTGGCGTCCCGCCGGCGTCGCGCTCGCGTTCGAGCACCGCGACCCGTCCCGCACCCTGCTGGCGCAGCGCGGTCGCCGCGGCCAGGCCCGACGGGCCACCGCCGACGACCACCACGTCGAAGGTCGGGCTGCTCAATGCGACGCCCGGACGGGGGACGAGGTGAACAGCGACGTCACGTCGGCGAGGCAGAAGAAGCCCTGGCACCGACCGGCCAGGGTCCGGGTACGCCGGCGTAGGCCGTCGAGGTCGACGGGAGGGAGCTCACCGGCCATCGCTTCGAGGATCTCGCTGCGGGTCACCCGTTCGCAGTGGCACACGATCGGCCCGCACCCGGAGGTCTGGTAGCGCCGGGTCGTCGCCTCACCCAGGTTGGCCATCCGCGGCGGTGGGGCCAGCTCGCCGGGAGATCGCTCACCGCCTGCGCCCATCTCGGCGACGACATGCTCGGCGATGGCCAAGCTGGCCGTGAGACCGGTCGAGCGGATCCCGCCGATGCACGCGTAACGCCGCTCGCGGTCGACGACGATCTGGTAGTCGGCATGCTCGGTGGCCGCCCGCAGCCCGGTGTACGTGGCCGTGATCTCCTCGCCGGCCAAGTCCGGGATGATGCGCCGGGCGTACGCGACGAGCGCAGCCACACCGGCCGCCGTGGTCGATCGGTCGTCCTTGTCGGTGATGTCCTCGGCGGTCGGCCCGACCATCACGTTCCCGAACACGGTCGGGGAAACCAGCACACCCTTGGTCGACGCGCTCGGCACGGGGAGCACGATGTGGTTCACCAGGGGACGGGCGAGCTTGTCGTACACGATCAGCTCGCCCCGGCGGGGTGTCACCGTGAACGCTCCGCTGCGCACGCCGCCCACCCCGCGCCCGGTCGCCGTGTCGATCATCCGGTCAATCTCGTCGGAGCGCAGCCCGGCCGCGTTGACGAGCCAGTCGGTCGTGAGCACCCGGCTCGGCGTCTCGATCGCCCAGCGGCTGCCGTGGGGGCCGCCACTCGTGATCGCCAGTACCGGCAGGGATCGCATGACCTGCGCGCCGTTGCGCATCGCCTCGGCGGCGAAGGCGAACACCGGGCTCCACGGGTCGATGATGGCCTCGCCGGGCACCGACATGCCGCCAAGGACTCCCGGGCCCAGGTGGGGCTCGAGCCCGTAGACCTCGCCTCGGCTCAGGCGCCGGCACTCGCGGTAGCCGTTGGCCTCGGCCCGTTCGTGCAGGGAGGGCAGCCGCTCGAGCTGCTCGTCGTCCCACGCCACGAGCACCGCTCCGGTGCGTTCGAGGGCGATCCCCGTCGCCGCGGCGTAGTCGCCGAGCAATCGGTAGCCCCGAGCGACCAGCGCCGCCTCGAGCGTGCCCGGCGTGGCGTCGAAGCCGGTGTGGAGGATCGCCGTGTTGGCCTTGCTCGTCCCGGCTCCGATGTCGGGCGCGGCCTCGACCAGGGCCACGCGCCGAAACCCCGAGCGCGACAAGGACCGGAGGACGGCCGTGCCGACCACACCTCCGCCGATGACCACAGCATCGAACGGCTCGGGATCTCGCTGGTCGTCGCTCCGCACGGCCTCAGCCATCGACACATCATGCCGGACCGCGATGGCCGACTGCACCCGCTTCTTTGTGTCTCAGGCCGCTCCAGGGATGACCGTGGACGCAAAGAACGGAGCGGTGTCGTGTCGGACGTCCCCTGGGCTGCGTCGCGCATCGAGCGCACGCTGGACGTACCCGATTCGGGGTCGGTGGCCGCGGGCCGACCCCGTCGATACCATCACCGGCGCTCAACGTCGACCGACCGGGAGAACGATGGCAGTCACGGGATTGGCGAACATCGCGGTGAAGGTCGCCGACCTCGATGCCGCGTGCGACTTCTACGTGGCTGCGGGCGGCGAGATACGCGACCGGATGACCTGGCGCGACGGTGAACGGGCCGACGCGTTCCTCGGCCCGGTCATGATCACCTTGTTCACGCAGGCGATCTACGAAGACCGCGTGTCGCTGCCCGCCGAAGGGTTCCTCCATCCGGCCCTGTTCACCGACGATCTCGACGCCGAGATCGTCGGGCACGAGGTCATCTGGGGTCCGGACGTCGTCGAGGGTACGTTCGGCCGCCGCCGGATCGCCTTCGTGGCTGCCCCCGGCGGGATCCGGCTCGAGTTCATGGAGCAGCTCGAACCGGGGCCGCACGCTCCCGGGTCTGCCGGAGCCCCGCGATGAAGGCGCGGCGTGTGCATCACGTGTCGGTGAACACCGAAGGCGCCTCGCTCGACGAGATGGTCGCGTTCTACCGCGACGTGCTGGGCCTCGAAGATCTGGCCCGGCCCGACATCCCCGGTGTTCCCGGCCACTGGCACTCGGTCGGCGAGCTGCAGCTGCACCTCGTCGGTGCTCCTCCACGGGGGACGCCCATCGACTCGAGGGCGCATCACGTCTGTGTGACCGTCGACGACATCGAGGCGGCCGTGCGCGAGCTCGACGAGCGGGGCATCGAGCACGAGCGCGGCGTCCAGGGCGCGGGGACCGTCCAGATCTGGATCGTCGACCCGGCCGGGAACACGATCGAGCTCCAACAAGAGACCCGGCCCACATGAGGTGCGCGTGAGCTCCTCGGCCTTCACTCCGTACGACCGACCGGTTCGCGCCGCGTTCGTCGGCCTCGGTCGCATCTACGACCTCAACGTGAGGGCGTACCTCGACAACCACGACGTCGACGTCGTGGCGCTGGTCGACCCGAGCGAGGAACGACGTCTCCAGCGCCAGCGCGACTGGCCCGCGGCGGCGACGTTCGCCTCGATCGCCGAGCTGGCCGCCAGTGGCATCGCCGTCGACACGGTCGAGGCGCTGCTCCCCGCACCCGTGCACGTCGAAGGAGTCATCGAGCTTCTCGGCCACGGGTGGCACGTCAACCTGCAGAAGCCGATGTGCAACGACCTCGCCAGCGCCGAGCTGATGCTGGCGGCGGCGCTGGGCAACGACCGTGTGCTCAGGGTGATGGAGAACTACCTGTTCTACGACCCGATCCGGAAGCTCAAGGCCGTCGTCGAATCGGGCGAGATCGGCGCCGTGAGCGGCTACCACATGAAGATGGTCGCCAGCGGCCGGGGCGGCTGGGACGTCCCGATGAGCAGCTACGAGTGGCAGTTCCGACAGATGCGCAACGGTCGCGGGATCCTCGTCTTCGACGACGGTTGGCACAAGCTGGCCACGGCGCTGTGGCTGTTCGGCCCCATCAGGGAGGTGCGGGCCTGGATCGGGGCCACAGAGGTCGCCCCGACCATCTCGATGGACGCTCCCACGAGCATCTCCTGGGAGCACACGAACGGCATTCGTGGCGTGTGGGACATCACGCTGGCGACCGAGATGTACCTGCGGTCCGACTACTACACCAACGACGAGCGCTGGGAGGTCACCGGCCGCAAGGGCTTCGCCCGGGTCAACCGCTGCACCGGCCGCGGGGTGCAACAGCCCAGCTTCGAGGTCTACGTCGACGGCGAGATGCGCGGCTTCCACGCGCTCGACGACGATTGGGCGAGCAGCTTCCGTGACTCGGGCCGGCACTGGCTGCGGTGGCTGCGCACGGGCACCGGACCGCTCATGTGGAGCGCCGAGGAAGCCGTCGACGTGTTGCGCTTCGCCCTCGCCGCCTACGCCAGCAGCGCCCAGGGCGGCCTCGGCGTCAACCCCGCCGAGGTGTCGTAGCGCTTCTGTACCTGCGCCGAGCCGATGCGGCCAACCCCAGCGTCACGGAAACGATCTGCCGGCGGTTTGATGTTCATCTCCGTGATCACCATGCACGAGATCGAACATGGGGTACGGCTCGCAGAACGAGGCGACCCGGCCAAGGGGGCGCTGCCTCGAGCGTGCATCGACAGCAGCCGTGCCGGGGTTCCGGGATCGGATCCTGCCCGTCGACACCGCGGTCGTGGTCGAGCCACCATTGCACGTGCCCGACCCAGCGCCGTTTCGCGACGCTCCGATCGGCCGCTGTCGGCGGCCGAAAGGTTCTGTCCGCCCATGGCCAGTTGCTCACACTCCGTAGTCGCGAAGATTTGAAGTCGCCAGCCGAGACCCCACCCGGATTCGCCGGCAGTGCAGTGCTTGCTTGCTTGCTTGCTTGCTTGCTTGCTTGCTTGCTTGCTTGCTTGCTTGCTTGCTTGCTTGCTTG